>JBLMXA010000287.1:0-16032 GCA_050257515.1 Acidobacteriota bacterium
ACCGGCGGCGGCGTGCGCCAGATCGGATGGACCGGCGTCTCCTCGTCGTCGGGCTCGCCCTCGACGAGCGTCTCGCCGCCCATCGGATCGAGCCACGGCTCGGGGCGTGCCCCGAACAGCATCGTCAGCACGTCGCTCACGGCGCGCTCGCCGAGCACGAGGCCCTTGGCGCGCGCGATCTCCTCGAGCACGCGCCGCATCTCGTCGGCGCTCTCGAAGCGATCGTCGGGATCGAGCTCGAGCGCGGTCAGGATCGCCGATTCGAGCGCGGGCCAGTAGCCGGGGACGAGCTTCGACGGCGGCACGATGTCGCCGTGCACGATCTGCTCGATCGTCTCGAACGGCGTCTCCGCCGAGAACGCGCGCGTGAGCGTGGTCAGCTCGTACGCGAGCACGCCGAGCGCGAACACGTCGCTGCGGCGATCGACCGCGTAGCCGCGCGCCTGCTCGGGCGCCATGTAGCCGCTCTTGCCCTTGATGAACCCGCTCGCGGTCTTCGTGTCGCGGTTCGCGGCCTTCGCGATGCCGAAGTCGATCAGCTTGACGCCGCCGTCGTAGCCGACGATCAGGTTCGACGGCGACACGTCGCGGTGGACGATGCCGAGCGGTGCGCCGTCGGGACCGCGCCGCTCGTGCGCGTGGTGCAAGCCGGCCGCCGCCGCGCACAGCACGGTGAACGCGAAGTCGAGCGGCAGGTCGAGCTCGCGCTCGCGCGCCGCGTCGATGACGCGCGAGACCGTCTCGCCGTGCACGTACTCCATCGCGAGGTAGTACGAGCCGTCCTCGGCGCGGCCGACCTCGTACACCTGCGCGACGTGCTGGTGGTGCAGCGTCGCGACCACGCGCGCCTCGTCGAGGAACATGTGGACGTAGTTGAGGTCGCGGCAGTTCGCGCCGCGCAGCGTCTTCAGCACGACGTGGCGGGCGAACCCCGCGATCCCGGGCATCCGGGCGAGGAACACGCTGCCCATGCCACCCGTCGCCAGGTGCTGGACCAGCTCGTATTTGCCTAGTCGCTCTCGTTCCACGCCCGTGGGCACGTATCGTCAACGCACCCGTCCAAGTCAACGCTCTTCACGCGCCAATGTGGCGTGTCGAGATCGACTGCAGACAGAAGTGTGCACTGCGACACCATCACGATCGCGCGCGATCGAGCAGATCGCGCACGCGGTGTACCAATTCGGCCGGCGTGTACGGCTTCGCGAGCCGCGGCAGCTCCGATGCGCCCGCGCGCTCGTCGGGATCGTAGCCCGACAGCACGAGCACCGGCAGCGTCGGCCACCGCGCGTGCAGCTGGCTCGCGAGCTCGACGCCACCCATCCGCGGCATCACCGCGTCGGTGAGCACGAGCGCGAGCTCGTCGCCGTGACGGTCCGCGATCGCGAGCGCGTCGTGGCCGTCGCTCGCGACGAGCACGCGATAGCCCTGATCGCCGAGGATCCGCTCGGCGACGCGGCGGATCATCGGATCGTCCTCGACGAGCAACACGGTCTCGGTCCCGCGCGGCAGCATCGGGCGCGGCGTGGTCGCGCGCGGCCTGAGCGGCCGCGCCTCGGCGATCCGCGGCAGGTGGACCTCGAACCGCGTGCCGCGCGCCGGCGTGCTCGCGACCTCGATGCGGCCGCCGTGCTGGACGACGATGCCGTAGCTCGTCGCGAGCCCGAGGCCGGTCCCGGCAGACTTCGTCGTGAAGAACGGCTCGAAGATGTGCTCGACGACCTCCGCGGGCATGCCACTGCCATCGTCCTCGACGACGAGCACCGCGTCGTCGCCGCCGTCGAGCGCGACGCGCACGTGCCCGACGTCGCGGATCGCGTCGCGCGCGTTCGCGACGAGGTTGATCACGACCTGCTCGAGCTGACCGGCGTCGGCGCGCACGAGCCAGCGACCTCGCGCGATCGTGACGTCGAGCGCGATGTGCTCGCCGAGCAGCCGCCCGAGCAGCGGGCGCAGGTTCTCGACGAGCGCGCCGAGATCGACGGTCTCGACGCCTGCGGGTCTGCGGCGCGCGAACGCGAGCAGCTGACCGGTGAGCTGTGCCGCGCGCCCCGCGGCATCGCGGATGAGCTCGAGCTCCTCGTCGGCGCGGCGGTCCTTGCGCGCGCGCAGCTCGACGGCGCTCAGGATCACCGTGAGCACGTTGTTGAAGTCGTGCGCGATGCCGCCGGCGAGCCGGCCGATCGCCTCGAGCCGCTGCGAGTGATGGACCTGGTGCTCGAGCCGCACCACGTCGGTGACGTCGATCGCGATGCCGGCCATCCGCACCGGCTTGCCGTGCGCGTCGCGGAACACGCGGCCGTGGCCGTCGATCCAGCGCAGCTCGGCTCCGGCGCCGACGTGAACGCGATGGCGCAGGTGGAACATGTCGCGGTCGCCGGCGAGCACCTCGTCGATCTCGCGCTGGACCGCGGCGCGGTCGTCGGGGTGGATGTGATCGAGGTACGAGCGAAACCCTGAAGGCGACATACCGCGACTGACGCCGAACACGTCGCCGACGGTGTCCGACCACATCACGCGATCCGCCGGGATGTCCCACTGCCACGTGCCGAACCGCGCCGCGTCCATCGCGAGCTGCATGCGCGCTTCGCTCGCCTGCAGATCGGCGAGCGCGCGCTTGTAGCTCGTGATGTCGGAGAACGTGCACACGACGTGCGGCGCGGTCGGATCCTCCGCCGCGATCGGCTGGGTGTTGATCGCGATCCACGTCACGCTGCCATCGGCCTTGTGGACGCCCATCACGACGTCGCGGCACGCCTCGCCCGTGCGCAGCGTGACCATCGCCGGATGCGTGTCGCCCGGAAACGCCGAGCCATCCTCGTGGATCGCGCGCCAGCGCGGGTCGAGCGACGTGCGGCCGCTCATCTGATCGCGCGTCAGCCCGAGGATCGCCTCCGCGGCCGCGTTGCACGCGAGGATCGTGCCGGCCGCATCCTGGACGACCACGCCCTCGGTCATCGCCGCGATGACGGACCGATACAGCTCCTTCTCGCTCACGGAGTCTCCCATGATGAGGGAACTCGCTGTCCCGCGCTAGCTCGGAGCAAGCTTCTCGACCGCCGCAATCACTGCGTCGCGGTCGGGCTCGGTGCCCGATCCGCGGCGAAATGCCCGTAAGCCATCTTCCACTCAGAACGCGTTCTGGATGCAGGCACTGTCCGCGCTCGGCGCCTGGCACGTACCGGTGTGGCAGTCACACGTCTGGCACGCATCGCAGTCGACATCGCTCGAGCACGCCTGGCCGACGCACTCGTTGCCGACGAGCGGGCTCGGATCGACGTGGCAGGTCTCGCCCGCGTTGCAGTCGGCGGCCGTCGCGCACCACCGCGCGTAGTCCTGGCGCGGCACGTCGGCGGTCGTGTTCGGCGGCACGTGCGTCGCGTACGTGAAGATGCTGTGGAGATCCTCGTCGAGCAGATGGCTGAACTGCTCGGCGGGCATCGGGAAGCCGAGCGGACGCGGCGGGTTCTCGTCGGCGTGGCTCTGGGTGTGGATGATCGCGGAGAACAGCCCGAAGTCCGTGCCTTCCTCGTGGAAGAAGCCGTGCAACAGCCCCGTGAGGTTCGCCGACATCGTGCGGGTCTGGTGCAGCATCGGCCGCAGCGGCGGCGGCACCGTGAACACGTTGCCGCCGGTCATGTAATGGTCGGTCGCGAGGTGTAGATCGGGCTCGCGGCCCGGCGGCGCGCCCGGCGCCCCCTGCACGTGGCAGGCGTCGCACTCCGACAGCGAGCTCGCGAGGTAGCTGCCGCGCGCGAACTCGTCGGCGTTGCCGAGGTCCTGCGGCTGCTGGAGCGGCTGGATCGCGAGGCCTCGATCGAAGTTCGCCATCAGCGAGCCGTCGTCGGCGGGCAGCGGCCGCCGCACATCGCCCTCGTCGTAGACGTTCGGGAACGGGATCGCGGGCGGCAACCCCAGGCCGGCCTTGTTGTCGGGCGGCACCGCGTTGCTCGCGGCCGGGATCGCCCTCAGGTAGGCATAGATCGCGCGCAGATCGCCGTCGGACGCCCACCGGAATTGCGGCCACGGCATGACCACGAGCATGCCCGCGGCGCCCCGGTGAAAGTCGCGGCCGGTGCGGATCGCCTCGACGAACTGATCCTCGGTGAGCATCAGGCCGGTCGTCGCGTCGGGCGTCAGGTTGCGCGAGAACACGACGTGTCCAGCGTGGTCGACCGCGAACGGGTTGCCGCCGGCGAGAAAGCCCGCCTGACTGCTGTGACAGCTCGCGCAGTCGGACGCGGCGTTGACGAGGTAGCTGCCGTAGCCGGTGCGGACCGCCTGGTCCGCAGGCATGTGACCGACGTCGATCGGCACCGGCGAGATCGCCAGGCCGCGCTCGGCCCGCGGACAGACGAAGTCGGCATTGTCACACTCGCAGGCGATCGCGCCGCCAGCCGTCTGGACCGTGTGTCCCTGCTGGCTCGTACTCCGCGGGTCCGAGTGCGACGTGCACCCGGCCACGCCCGCTACCAGAATTAGTTCGAGTTGAAAAGCTCGCATCAGTAAGCCCTCCTGCTTCTGCTCGCGCAGCGCTGCACGTGATGTGCCCTCCGCTACGTGCACGCCGGCGCCCTCGTCGCGTAGGCGCCGTGAGCGAGCACGATCTCACGCATCGTGTACAGCTGGGCGCCCGCGGTACGTGACGGTCGTGATCCACGCCTGGCGGTTCTTTGCCTCGCGCACGAACACCGCGATCGGATCGCCGCCGTGATCGAGCACGCTCGCGAGCAGCGTCGACACCGCCTGCAGCACGCGATCGCGCCGTCGAGATTTCGTGCGCGCAGGTGACGGCTGGTCGTGGTCTCGTGGCTGTGTCACCGGCGCTCAGGGCGCGGTCGCGCTGGCGGTGGCGAGCACGACCGGCGTCACCGGGCGCGCGTGCGCGAGGTCGGCGAACCGCGTCCCCGCCGGAGTCGCGGCCGCGTCGATCGCGTCGACGATGTCCGGCCGCACCGCCTCGTAGAGCAGCTCGATCGCGATCGGCGTGCCCGCGGAGACCCCCGAGATCCGGTACGTCACGTCGTCCTGGCCGGCGACGAAGCTCGCGTCGCCGGCGACGCCGACGGGCGCCGTGCGCGTCACGTCGGTACCGGTCGGCGCGAACCCGGCGGGCAGGATCCGATCGTCCTTGCCGTAACCGTGCGCGTCGAGCGTGCGGTGCGTCGGCACCCCGCTGGCATCGACGAGCACCGCCTCCCAGATCTGCGCCTGATCGCCGCTCGTGATCACGTCGCGATGCGGCTGCTGCGCGACGAGCGTGTCGGCGCGCCCCGACTCGAAGCTGCCCGCCGTGACGTGCAGCCACACGCGCCGCGACGGATAGCCGGTCGGCAGCTTGTGACCGGTCTGGTTGATCACGCGCACGACGAGCACGAGCGTGCCATCGGGATCGCGCGAGGTCGACACCACCTGCAGCTTCGCCGCGGTCGCGAGGTGCGCATCGTCGCGCGCCGCGCTCGCCATCAGCTCGGCCGCGGGCACGTTCGCGTTCGACCAGTCGGGCGCGTCGGCGAGCAGCGACAGCACGTACGAGTTGCCGCCGACGAACACGTGCTCGCCGACCGGCATGCGCGGCGACAGCGCGGCCGTGCTGAAGTTCGCGACGATCGTCGAGATCGCGTTGTTCGCGGCGTCGTTGGTCGGCACGTGGCAGGTCTGGCACGGCTTGCTCTGCCCGGGGAACGCCGACGCGCGCCACTCGAGGAACGTCGCCTGCTCGACGACCTGCGTCGCGCCGACCGGCACGATCACGGTGTGGCACGTCGCGCACAGCGCCGACGATGCGATGTGGGTGCCGAGCGCCGGCGTGTAGTTGACGATCAGCTGCATCGGGTTCGTCACCGGGTTTCCGTAGCGGCCGTACACGGTGCGGCCGTAACCGACGGTGAACCCGCCCGTGAACGACGCGTCCTGCCCGAGGTTCGCCGGATCGATCTGGTGGCACAGCGTGCACGTCACGCCGCCGCGGCCGAGCAGCGGCGCGGGATCGGTGCTCGTCGTCAGATCGGCGAACGTCAGGTGCGCGCTGTTCTCGGCGAGCTCCTCGGAGCCGGCCGGCGCGTGGCAGCGCGTGCACGTCGGCTCGATCGTCGGCGCGTGGCTCGGCGCGGCCGCGAGCTCCTCGGAGAACACCGCGAGGTAATACGGATCGCGCGCGGCGAGCGCCATCAGCGACGATCGCCACAGCAGCACGGGCGACACGTTCGTGCCGGTCGCGTCGTGCAGCACGCTCGTCGTGTCGTCGACGAGGTGGCACTGCGCGCACGCATCGGCGTCGCGAAACCGCGAGGTCTCGACCGAGGCCGGCGGCGGCAGGGGCGCGAGCGGCGGCGGCCGCGACGGCGCATCGGCGGTGCACGCGGCGAGCGACAGCACGACGACGAGCGATCGCATCACGGCCATCGTAGGCGGATCGGCCGCGCAGGATTTGCGACGCGACAACGTGCCGCGGCGGCGGCTCAGTAGAACAATCGGTACTCGGGCGGCAGCTGCTCCGGCGACTCGATCACCATGCCGAGATCGTGGAGCAGGCCGTCGTGCAGCGCGTAGATCCAGCCGTGGATGGTCAGGCTCTGACCGCGCCGCCACGCGTCCTGGACGATCGTCGTGTGGCAGACGTTGGCGACCTGCGCCTCGACGTTGAGCTCGCACAGCCGATCGGCACGCCGCTGCGGATCGCCGATCGCGGCGAGCTCGTCGCGGTTCCACAGGTGGACGTCGCGGACGTGGCGCAGCCAGTTGTCGATCAGGCCGAGTGGCTGCGTCGATAGCGCCGCGCGCACGCCGCCGCAGCCGTAGTGGCCGCACACGATGATGTGCTTGACCTTGAGCACGTCGACCGCGAACTGCAGCACCGACAGGCAGTTGACGTCGGTGTGCTCGACGAGGTTCGCGACGTTGCGGTGGACGAACACCTCGCCGGGCGCGCGGCCGATGATCTCGTTCGCGGGCACGCGGCTGTCGGAGCATCCGATCCACAACAGCTCGGGCGCCTGGATCGACTCGAGCCGGCGGAAGAACTCGGGATCCTCGGCGACCGAGTCCGCCGCCCACTTGCGGTTTGCCGCGAGGAGCTCGTCGAGCAGTCTGGTCGATCCGGTCGGCACAGCGGGGCGGTTGTACCCCCGAATCGGGCCGAGCGGGGCTCGCGTGCCTGACGCGATCTCACCGGTGCGCTTTCGCCACGAAGTCGTGCTGCTGTCACCGCACCGCCATGGAACAGCGCGAAGGTGTCCGCAACATGTCGTCACGCCGCATCCTGTCCTCGCTTGCCGCCGCGTCCCTCGGTCTCGCCTACTCGGCGGCGACCGCGCTGGCGCAGACGCCCGACCAGCCGCCGCCGGCGCAGCCCCCGGAGCAGCCGGCACCGCCGACCCCGCCGGAGCAGCCGCAGCCACCGCCCCCGCCGCCGGATCATCACGAGCCGGTCGTCGCGCCCGCGCCGACGCCGCCCGCGGTCACGCCCGCTCCCGCCGACACGACCGCGCCGCTATCGTTCAAGATCGGCGACGCGTACTTCACGCCGATCGGCTTCATGGACTTCACCGGCGTGTGGCGCAGCAAGACCAACGGCGGCGGGATCGGTACGAACTTCGGCAACATCCCGTACGGGGTCGTCTACGGCAACCACCTCGGCGAGTCGCGCTTCAGCATGCAGAACTCGCGCATCGGCCTGCGCATCGACGCGCCGGTCCACGGCTCGCATGTCATCGGTTACCTGGAGGCCGACTTCCTGGGCGCCGCGCCCGGCAACGTCACCGTGAGCAGCAACAGCAACACGCTGCGGTCGCGCGTGTACTGGGTCGACATTCGCAAGGGCGCGCTCGAGCTGCTCGCCGGTCAGTCCTGGAGCCTCATCACCGCCGGCAGGAAGGGCATCTCGCCGCTGCCCGGCGACGTGTTCTACACCCAGAACGTGGACGTCAACTACCAGGCCGGCATGGTGTGGGGCCGCTATCCCGAGCTGCGGCTCACGCTGCATCCGGCCAAGGAGGTCGCGTTCGCGCTCGCGCTCGATAGCCCGGAGCAGTACGTCGGCGGCTCGGCCGGCGGCGGCCTCATCACGCTGCCGTCGGGGCTGACCACGCTCGCCGGCACGCAGCTCGACAACGGCACCACCGGGGTCGGCACGCCGGAGTTCCTGCCCGACGTGATCGCGAAGCTCGCGATCGATCCGGTCAAGCAGGTCCACGTCGAGGCCGGCGGTGTCGAGCGCCAGTTCAAGATCTGGAACCCGGCGAACGAGAACAACTACTCGGCGACCGGCGTCGGCGGCTTCCTCAACCTGAACCTCGAGCCGACCAAGGGCCTGCACCTGATCTCGAACAACTTCTACGGCGCCGGCGTCGGCCGCTACATCTTCGGCCAGGCGCCCGACGTGATCGTCGAGGCCGACGGCACGCTCGACACCGTGAAGGCGGGCTCGACGCTCGACGGCGTCGAGCTCAAGCTGGCCAGCACGCTGCTGTTCGGCTACTTCAGCTACCTCTACATCGACAAGGCGACGGCGCCGGCCGCGGCCGGCATGACGTGCATGGACGCGATGTCGTGCGTCGGCTACGGCTACCCCGGCGCGCCGGTCAGCCAGAACAAGGACGAGATCGAGGAGACCGTCGGCTTCAACCAGACGTTCTGGAAGGACCCCAAGTACGGCGCGCTGAACCTGATGGGCCAGTACTCGCACCTGACGCGCGAGCCGTGGGCGGTGCCGATGGGCGGCGCATCGAATGCGCACATCAACATGGTGTTCCTGAACCTGCGCTACACGCTGCCGGGCGAGGCGCCCAAGTTGCCCGACTGACGCCGAGGCGTCACGCGGCCGTCACACACCGCGTGGTAAGCGTCTTGTCATGGGTACGAACGCGCTCATCCTGGTCGTCGAGGACGAGATCGATCTGGCGACGACCCTCGACTACAACCTGCGAGCGGAGGGATTCCAGGTCCGGCTCGCCCACGACGGCCGCCACGCGCTCGCGGCGGCGACGAGCGAGCCGGTCCCCGACGTGATCGTCCTCGATCTCATGCTGCCCGACCTGTCGGGCACGGAGATCTGCCGGCGCCTGCGCGAGCAGGAGCGCACGCGCGAGGTGCCGATCATCATGTGCACCGCGAAGGGCGAGGAGATCGATCGCGTCGTCGGCTTCGAGGTCGGCGCCGACGATTACATCGTCAAGCCGTTCAGCGTGCGCGAGCTGATCCTGCGCGTGCGCGCGCTGCTCCGCCGCGTCCACCGCAGCGACGCCGACGACAACGCGCTCGTGCGCTTCGGCCTGCTCGCGCTCGATCACGACGCCCACCGCGTGTGGGTCGGGCAGGCCGAGGTCGACCTCACCGCGCTCGAGTTCCGCCTGCTGTCGACGTTCATGACGCGCCGCGGCCGCGTGCAGTCACGCGAGTCGCTGCTCGGCGACGTGTGGGGCGGCGACGCGAACGTCACGCTGCGCACGGTCGACACCCACATCAAGCGGCTGCGCGAAAAGCTCGGCGACGCCGCGATGTACATCGAGACCCTGCGCGGCGTGGGGTATCGTTTCAAGCACGAACCCGAGGCGACCGCATGATGACGACCCACACGAGCAAGGATTTCGAGCAGGAGCTGCGGACGGTGCGCGAACGGCTCGCCGCGATGGGCGGCCGATGCGAGCAGCAGATCACGCTCGCGATGCAGGCGCTCGACGATCGCGATGACGATCTCGCGCGCAAGGTGCTCGACGGCGATCACCTGATCGATCGCGACGAGAACGAGATCGACGAGCTCGCGTTCCAGATCCTCGCGACGCGCCAGCCGGTCGCCAGCGACCTGCGGTTCATCACGATGGCGCTCAAGTTCGTCGTCGATCTCGAGCGCATCGGCGATCTCGCCGCCGGCATCGCGAAGCGCGTGCTCGAGCTCAACCGGCTGCCGGCGCTCACCCCGCACGTCGAGCTCGGCTCGTACGCCGGCCTCGTCCAGAAGAACCTGAAGGCGGCGCTCGACAGCTTCGTGTCGCGCGACGCAGATCGTGCGGCGCAGGTGATCCAGGCGGATCGCGAGATCGACAAGCTCAACGCGAGCCTGTTCGCCGAGCTGATCGCCCACGTCGCGACCGATCCCGCCACGGTGACGCGCGTTCTGCCGCTGACCTCGGTCTGCCGCTATCTCGAGCGCATCGGCGATCACGTCAAGAACCTCGCCGAGGAGGTCGTGTACATGGTGCGCGCGCAGGACGTGCGCCATCGTCCCCCGCCGGCGTCGAACTGACGGTTGTCACCGTCCCGTCACCCGGCCGTCGCGGGCCCGTCCGATGCAATGGCTACGGTGGGGCCATGAAGACGAAGCACCTGATCACGTGTCTCGCGGTGGCCGCGCTGGCCTTCGCCTGCAAGAAGGACGGCGGGGACGGCGGCGCCGCGAAGACCACCGAGGCCACGAAGGGCGAGAAGCCCGCGGGGAACGTCACGATCAACGGCAGCGGCTCGACGTTCCAGAAGGCGTACGAGGAGGTCGCGATCGACGCGTTCACCAAGGCGCACGGCACCATCAAGGTCAACTACGGCGGCGGTGGCTCGGGCAAGGGCCGCCAGGATCTCGCCGACATGGTGGTCGACTTCGCCGGCTCCGACGCGCCGTACAAGGACGCCGACCTCGCGAAGAACAAGGGCGGCGAGGTGCTGTACTTCCCGCTGCTGCTCGGCGCGGTCAGCGTCAGCTACAACCTCGACGGCGTCGACAAGCTGCAGCTGTCGCCGGCGACGATCGCGAAGATCTTCCAGCGCGACATCAGGAAGTGGAACGACCCGGCGATCGCCGCCGATAACCCGGGCGCGAAGCTGCCCGACACCGAGATCGTCGTCGCGCACCGCGCCGATGGCTCCGGCACGACCGACATCTTCACCCACTTCCTCGACGGCGCCGCGCAGCCAGAGTGGAAGCTCAAGGCCGGCGGCACGGTCGAGTGGCCCGCCGACACCCAGGCCGGCAACGGCAACGGCGGCGTCGCGCAGATCGTCAAGTCGACGAAGGGCGCGATCGGCTACGTCGACCTCTCCGACGCGAAGGCGGCCGGCCTCAGGTACGCGAGCGTCAAGAACGCCGCCGGCAAGTACATGGAGCCGGACGCGCAGTCGGTGTCGGCCGCCGGCGACGGCATCGCGGTCAACGACAACCTGACGTTCTCGGCCGTCAACTCGAAGAACGCGGCGGCGTACCCGATCACGGGCCAGACCTGGGTGATCGTCTATGCGAAGCAGAGCGACCCGGCGAAGGCCGCGGCGCTCAAGAGCTACCTGCAGTACCTGCTCACCGACGGCCAGAAGCTCGTCCCCGAGCTCGACTTCGCGCCGCTGCCGAAGTCGCTGCAGGACAAGGCCGTCGCGCAGCTCGCCAAGCTCCAGGGCTAACCCATGCTCCGGCGCCGTCCCGCCCACGCCGACACCGCGTTTCGCTACATCGCGATCGCGGCGGCGGCGCTCGTGCTCGTGATCCTCGGCGCGATCGCGCTGGTGATGACGAGCCGGGCGAGGCCGGTGCTCGAGGCGATGGGACTCGACTTCTTCACGTCGCGCCGGTGGTCGCCCGCCGACGCGCTGTTCGGCGCGCTGCCATTCGTGTGGGGCACGCTGTACACCGCGGCGATCGCGGTCGTGCTCGCGGTGCCGGTCAGCCTCGGCGTCGCGCTGTTCGTCAGCGAGATCGCGCCGCGCCGGCTGCGGCGCCCGCTCGTCTACCTGATCGACCTGCTCGCCGTCGTGCCCTCGGTCGTGTTCGGCCTGTGGGGCATCCTCGTGCTCGCGCCGCACCTCGGCCGCTCGTTCCTGACCGCCGGGATCATCCTGGCGATCATGATCGTCCCGATCATCACGTCGCTCGCGCGCGAGGTGATCGAGACCACGCCGCCCGGCGAGAAGGAGGCCGCGCTCGCGCTCGGTGCCACGCGCTGGGAGATGATCAGCGGCGCGATCTGGCCGCACAGCAAGGGCGGCCTCGTCGGCGCGGTGATGCTCGGGCTCGGCCGCGCGATGGGCGAGACGATCGCCGCCGCGCTCGTCATCGGCTCGGCACTCGGCCAGGTGACGATCAACCCGCTCGCCTCGGGCAACTCGATGGCCGCGGTGATCGCGAACGAGTGGGGCGAGGCCGACGCCATGCACAAGTCGGCGCTGATCGCGCTCGCGGTGCTGCTGTTCGTGATCACGATCGCCGTCAACCTGATCGCCACCTCGATCGTCAAGCGCTCGATGGCGAGGAGCCGCGGCCGATGAGGGAGCTTGCCGGTCTCCGCACGCGGCCGACCTGGCGCAGCTACAAGAACGTGCTCGCGACGTGCATGCTCGGCGCGGCGGTCGTCGTCGTCGCGATCCCGCTCGCGGCGATCGTGTGGTCGGTGATCGAGAAGGGCGCACACATCGCGTTCGCGGAGTTCCCCGCGTTCTTCACGCGCGAGGTGCCGCAGATCTCGCGGCGCCCCGGCGGCGGCATGGGCCCGGCGATCGTCGGCACGCTGATCGTCACGGGCGTGGCGACGCTGATCGCGGTGCCGCTCGGCGTGCTCGGCGCGGTGTACCTCCACGAGTACGGCAAGGAGTCGCCGTTCGCGCGGCTCGTCCGGTTCATGGCGATGGTGATGACCGGCGTGCCGTCGATCGTGATGGGCCTGTTCGTCTACATCGCGTGGACGATCCAGTTCGGCTACTCGGCGTTCGGCGGCGCGCTCGCGCTGTCGTTCCTGATGCTGCCGGTCGTGATCGGCTCGACGGAGCAGATGCTGCGGCTCGTTCCCGATTCGCTGCGCGAGGCGGCGTTCGCGCTCGGCGCGACGAAGAGCCGCGTGATCGCGAGCGTCGTGCTGCCCGCCGCGCTGCCCGGGATCGTGTCGGGCGCGCTGCTCGCGGTCGCGCGCGCCGCCGGCGAGACCGCGCCGCTGTTGTTCGCGGTCGGCGCCGCCACCGGCTACAACCGCCACGTGTTCGACGGCGCGAACACCGCGCTGCCGATGCAGATCTTCGGCAACGCGACGTCGGTGTTCGTGCCCGCGCAGGACCGTGCGTGGGGTGCCGCGCTCGTGCTCGTGATGCTCACGTTCTTGATGACCGTCACCGCGCGGCTCTTCACCGCGCGGTTCGCGGTCAAGAGGTAACTACCGTGGAGGACGAAGCCGTGGAGATCGTCAGCCCCCTCGAACCGCTCCGCCCGAGCGAACGCAAGATGACGTACGTTCCCGAGGAGCGCTCCGTGCAGCCAGACGTCCACACCACTGCCAAGGTCTTCGAGCTCGACAAGCTCGAGGTCCACTACGGCAGCCATCGCGCGGTGCGCGGCGTCACGCTCGACATCCTCGCGAACCAGATCACCGCGTTCATCGGCCCGTCGGGCTGCGGCAAGACGACCGTCCTGCGCTGCCTGAACCGCATGAACGATCTGATCCCCGGCGCACGCGTCACCGGCAAGGTCGAGTTCCACGGCATCGACCTGTACGGCGACGACGTGTCGGTCACCGAGGTGCGGCGGCGGATCGGCATGGTGTTCCAGAAGCCCAACCCGTTCCCGAAGAGCATCTTCGACAACGTCGCGTACGGGCCGCGCATCAACGGCGTGCGCGACCGCCGCAAGCTCGGCGAGATCGTCGAGAAGTCGCTGCGCCAGGCGGCGCTGTGGGACGAGGTCAAGGACCGGCTGCGCGACTCCGCGCTCGGCATGTCGGGCGGCCAGCAGCAGCGGCTGTGCATCGCGCGCACGATCGCGGTCGAGCCCGAGGTCGTGCTGATGGACGAGCCGTGCAGCGCGCTCGATCCGATCGCGACCGCGCGCATCGAGGAGCTGATGCGCGAGCTCAAGAAGGAGTTCACGATCGTGATCGTGACGCACAACATGCAGCAGGCCGCGCGGGTCAGCGATCAGACCGCGTTCTTCACCGCCGAGCTCGATCGCGAGACCGACCGCCGCACCGGCGTGCTCGTCGAATACGATCAGACCGCGCGGATCTTCTCGAACCCGCGCGAGGAGCGCACCGAGAACTACATCACCGGCCGCTTCGGCTGAGTCAGCTCGACGCGTAGATCACGATGCTGTCGATGCGGACCTGCAGCAGGTCGACGCTGATCTTCGGCGTGACGAGCGTGTCGGTGACATCCTGATCGGGCTGCGACAGCATGTGCGCGTCGAACGCGCACGACATGAGCGGGTAGTCGCGCGACAGCCGGCCCAGGTACACGTGCTTCGTCAGGTAGTCCGGCGTGAAGCTGTTCGGCGTCATCGAGTTGTTGTCGTCGATCTCGATCGTGTTGACGCCGACGCTGCGGCAACCGCCGGGGAACGAGGGGAAGTCGAGGTGCTCGCCGAACGTCGAGCCGGTCGACGTCGTCATCGCGAGGAACTCGAAGCGCACCTCGATCGTCGGGTGGTGCGCGGTGACGAGCGCGTGCACGAGGTTGGACGATGTGGTCGTGCCGGCCGGGCTGGTCACCGCGTCGTTCGCCGCGGTCCAGCCCGTCACGTCGGCGCTCCAGCCGCCATCGAAGCCGGCCGCGAACGGGGCGAAGCTCGCGATCGAGTCGCCGATCGTGGTCGGGTGCGGATCGCACTGATCGCCGACGCCGTCGCCATCGGTATCGGTCTGCACGCCGTTGCTCGGCGGATTCGTCGCCGTCGGGCAGTTGTCGAGCGCGTCGACGACGCCGTCGCCGTCCTCGTCGTGACACATCGGATCCGCCGGGTGGTCCGTGCAGAACGGTGCGTCGATCGCGACGTCGAGCAGCGGTGCGTCGCGCACCGCTGCGTCGCCGCGCGTGCCGTCGGCCCCGTCGGCGGGTAGCGGCGAGATGGGGCCGAGGCCGAGCAGCCGCTCGCAGCCGGTCAACAACAGCAACCACGCCGCGCACCGCACGCTTCATGGTCGCATGTCATCGGGACGCAGCGCCATCACCGAAATCAGCTCCCACAGCAGGTGGGCGGCGAGATGGGACGTGAGATCGGCATGATCGAGCGGCGGGCACACCTCGACGACATCGCCGCCGCGGACGTCGAGGCCGGCAAGCCCGCGGACGAGCGCGAGATCAGACCGCCCGGGACCGGCGTGCCGGTGCCCGGTGCGAACTATCGCGAGCGGCACGATCGCGACATCGCACGTGTCACGGACGTGTCGCGGGATCGTCACCGGCGGCCGATAGCCTGGCGCGTGTACCCGGTGACCGCGCGCACGTCGACCTCCGATCCTGCGACCAACCCTCAGGCGATCCTCGTCGCCGCCGTCCCCACCGCGGCGAGGATCCACCAGCTCGCGAGCGAGCTCCGGCGCGACTTCGCCAACCTCGAGATCGCGAGCGCCGACGTGCTGCGCGCGCAAGCGGCGATCGCGGTGTACGTGTTCTGCTTCGATGCCGCGATCGGCCTGGTGCTCGCGACCGACATCGTCACGTGGGCAGGCAAGACGGCGCGGCGTGCCGGGCTGATCGGCGTGATCGAGGACGGCAGCGGCGACGAGCGCGAGGCGCTGCTGGCGGCCGGCTTCGACGATGTCGTCACCGGCCGGATCAGCACGCGCGAGCTCGCGGTACGCATCCGCGCGGTGCACCGCCGCCTGCACTGGGGCGGCGCGCGCGATGGCCGGCTGCGGTTCGCCGCGTTCACGCTCGATCTCGAGAACCACGCGCTGTGGACCGACGGCGTGACGATCGCGCTGACGCCGGTCGAGCTCGAGGTCATGCGCGAGCTGATCAAGGCGCGCGGCAAGCCGCTGTCGCGCGTCGGGCTGCTCGACGCGGCGTGGGGCGCGGGCGAGCTCGACGTCTCCGAGCGCGCGGTCGACAACGTGATCCTGAGGCTGCGCCGCAAGCTGCCGCGACCCGAGGCGATCGAGACCGTCCGCGCGGTCGGCTTCCGGCTCGCGACCGGCTAGTCGAGACGGAGATTGGCCGCCAAGACGCGGAGGCGCCAAGACAGACGCCAAGCAGATCTTCTTGTTGAACACGTCCTTGGCGTCTGTGTTGGCCGCCAAGACGCGGAGGCGCCAAGACAGACGCCAAGCAGATCTTCTTGTTGAAGATCGCCTTGGCGTC
>JBLMXA010000288.1:0-27253 GCA_050257515.1 Acidobacteriota bacterium
GCCGGCGACTCGCCGATCATCGCACCATACGCCAGACGACGTGTTAGCTCGCCGTGCTTGCGCCGTAGCTCGTCCTCGGCGAGCGCGCGCTGGACGACGAGCCGCAGCTCGTCGGGCGAGACCGGCTTGCCGATGTAGTCGCGCGCGCCGAGCTTCATGCCGCGCACCGCGGTGTCGATCGAGGGGTACGCGGTGATCAGCAGCACGGCGGGTGGCGGCTCGGCGGCGAGCAGCTTCGGCAGCAGCGACACGCCGTCCTGATCGGGCTGGTTGATGTCGCACAGCACAAGAGCGACGCGCCGGCGCGCGACCGCGGCGAGCGCGCCGGCCGCGCAGTCGACCGACTCGACCTCGTGCCCGGCGCGGCCGAGCACGTCGGAGCACAGCGCGCGGATGCCGCGCTCGTCGTCGACCACCAGGATGCTGCTCACGGGACCTGGGTATCATGTCGCCCGCCCGGCGACCAGCGGCTGGATCGTGGTGGGCTCGCGGCGCAACAGCTAGGGCTGCTCGTCGTCGTGCTCGTACAGCTTCGCGGTCGCGCGCGGCAGCTTGCTGCGCTTCCACGGCTTGCCGAGGATCAGCAGGAACACGAACACGAGCAGGATCGCGAGCGTGGTCGCGGCCAGCCCGCCCGGACCGCCCTCGTCGCCGGCGTTGGGGTGCGCCTGCGTGTGGCTCGGCATCGTGGGGAGCGGCTGCGGGTTCACGTATAGGGAAGTGTGACCCGAAACTCGGCGCCGTGCGCGCCCGGAGCGTCGGCGACGTCGATCGAGCCGCCGGCGGTGGTCACCAGGTGCTTGACGACCGCCAGCCCCAGGCCGGTGCCGCTGCTCGGCGCCTTCGTCGTGAAGAACGGGTCGAACACGCGCGCGCGGTCGGCCGCCGGGATCCCCGGGCCGTCGTCCGCGACGCTGATCACCATCGCGATCCCGCCCGGTGCGGGTTTCGCCGAGATCGTGATCGTGCCGCCGCCGTCACCGGCGGGGACCTGCGCGCCGCCGGCAGCACCGCCGAATGGCGGTGCGGTTCGATCGAGCGCCTGCGCCGCGTTCTGCACGAGGTTGACGAGCACCTGCTGGAGCGCCGACGCCTCGATCGCGACCGGCTTGCCGGCGGGCACGTCGGCGACGAGCGTCGCCCTTGCCTTGCGCAGCTGCGGCGCGCACAGCGCGCCGACGTGCCTGACCACCGCGGCGACGTCGCTCGCGCCGCTGCCCGCCGAGCCGGTCGCCTCGGGCACCGGCTGCGATGGCCTCGGCGCGCGCGCGTACTCGAGCAGGTTGCCGACGATCTTCTTCATCCGCTCGGCCTCGCTCGCGATCAGCTCGAGGCCCGCGCGGTCGGGGTGGTCCTCCGGCTTGTCCTCCTGCAGCAGCTTCGCGTAGCCGAGCACGGTGGTCAGCGGGTTGTTGATCTCGTGGGCGACCTGCGCCGACATCACGCCGACCGACGCGAGCCGGTCGCCGCGCGCGAGCGCCGACGCGAGCTCGGCGCGCTCGGCGATCCGCTTGGACATCTCGTCGACCGAGTGGGCGAGCACGCCGATCTCGCCGGGCCCCGCGATCGGCGGCCCCTCGCTCGCGTGCCCGGCGGCGATCGCGTCGGCGCGGCGCGCGAGGTCGGCGAGCGGGCGGGTCAGCCGCGTCGCGAAGTAGGCGCCGAGCGCGAGCGCGAGCGCGAGCGCGGCGATGCCGATCACGAGCGTGTCGCGCGTCGTGCGGCGCGCGAGCGCGTACGCCTCGGCCTCGGGCTGCTCGTGGAGGATCGCCCACCGCACGCCGCGCTGCGACTGGTAGCTCGACAGGTTGCGGTACGCGCTGACGACGCCGTTCGCGGTGATCGTGCCCTCGACGCTCGACGCGAGCGCGCGATCGACCGCGGGATCGATGCCGACGAGCGAGTGCGGCGGGATCTGCGCGTCGCTCGCGGCGACCGGCACGCCGGCGCCGTCGACGACGAGCACGCGCGCGCCCTTGCCCAGACGCGCCGACGCGATCGCGTCGCGCACGAACCCGAGGTCGAGCGCGGCGATCACGATCCCCATCAGCTCGCCGGTGCGGCCGCGCGCCTGGACGACGACGTGCACGGTCGGCCGATCGCCGCCGAACACCGCGTCGCCGATGTAGCCGCCGAAGCTGTGCGAGCCGATGTCGATGCCCGGCGGCACGGCGTCCCCGTAGAGCAGCTTGCCGTCGGGATCGACGATCGACACCGAGTGCAGGATCGGCATCGACCGGCGCAGCCGGCGCAGCAGCAGCTGGGTCGCGCGCGCGTCGCCCGGCGCGTCGGCCCACTGCTCGCCGGCGAGCTCGACCGTGCGACGCGCGTCCTGCAGCGTGCCGTCGAGCGTCGCGCCGAGCGCGCGGATGTGGGCGAGCGCGCCGCGGCGCACCTCGTCCTGCACGTCGTGGCGCGCGCGCAGGATCGCGAGCGTGCCGACGACGACGGTCGGCACGACCGCGGCGAGCGCGAGCACGAGCAGCACGCGCCAGCGCAGCGACCCGCTCATCGGGCGGTCGCCCCGGTTCGCGAACGCGCCTCGCGCGCAGCGATCGAGCTCATTGGTTCTTCTCCAGCCGCCGCCAGCCGCGGCGCACGCCCTCGATCGCCTCGTCGGCGGTCGCGTCGCCGTGGACGACGGCGGCGAGCGCCGGGTGGAGGTCGTCGAACAACAGCGGCGTGACGAGCGAGCGCGGCAGCATCGCGGCCTGCTGGAGCGCGGCGTACTGGGCGCGCGCGAGCGGCGGCGCGCCGTCGATCGCGCTCTTGCGCGTCGGCACCGTCGCGTAGGCGTCGGCGAACACGAGCTCGACGGTCACCGTCGTCAGCTCGCTCGCGAGCTTCCAGCCGGCCTCGGGGTGCGCGCTGCACGCGGGCACGACGAGCAGCTGGCCGCCGCGCGGCGCGTGCGCGAGCGGGGTGACCGCGGCGCGCTCGCGATCCTTGAGCGCGCCGAACGCCCACGGCCCGGTGACCCAGTACGTGATCTCGCGGGCGTTCCACGCGCGCAGCTCCTCGGGCGCCTCGCTACCCGCGGCCGGCGGCGGCGCGGCGACGTCGCCGAACAGCGCCGCGTAGGCGTTCATCGCGCGCACGGCGCCGTCGCCATCGATGCCGCCCGGCGCGAGCTCGCCGCCGTCGGCGCGCAGCCAGGGCACGAACCAGTAGCCGTCGACGCGCAGGCCGAGCGGGTGGGGCTCGGCGGCGGTCCGCGCGGCGCGCGCGGCGGCGACGAGATCCTCGATCGCGGGCGACCGCGGCGCGGGCGCGTCGATGTCGCGCACGATCTCGAGGCCGTCGAGCGTCTGCGGCACGCCCCACCGCGCGCCCTGCCAGTCCGCGAGCTGCGCGGCCTCGGGCGCCCAGTCGAGCTGCGCGAGCTGGGGCGGCGGCGCGACGAGCAGGTGCGCGGCGACGAGCTCGGGCAGCCACGTCGCGTCGATCCGGATCAGGTCCGGACAGTCCTTGCCGGCGCGCAGGATCTCGAGGATCACCTGCTGGCCGCGCGCGAACGGCACGAGCGCCGACTCGACCGCGAGCCCGCGCTCCGCCATCGTCGCGTTGAACAGCTCGGTCTCGTTCGCGGAGAACGTGTGCAGGAACCGGATCGGCGCCGGCGCGCGCGGCGGCGAGCCGCACGCGGCGAGGAGGAGAAAATACAGAGCGTTCCGCATCGTACTCGTGCTCGTACTCGTACTCGTGCTCGCTCGAGTACGAGTACGAGTACGAAGGGAGAATACGTGATAAATCGTCCTTCCTATGCGCAGCATGACCGGCTTCGGACGCGGGACGGCCGAGCAGGCCGGCACGCGCGCGACCGTCGACGTCCGCGCGGTCAACCATCGCTTCCTCGATCTCAAGCTGCGCGGCGCGCCGCTCGCGCCCGCCGTCGAGGAGCAGGTCGCCTCGCGCGTGCGCACCGCGATCGAGCGCGGCGCGGTCACCGTCTCGATCCACGTCCACCGGCCCACCGGCGCGACCCGCATCGACGACGCCGCCGCGCGCGCGGCGTACGACACGCTGGCCGAGCTCGCGCGCAACCTCGGCACGCCGCCCCCCGAGCTCGCGCTCGTGCTCGCGCAGCCGGGCGTCGTGGTCACCGGCGACGACGAGGCCGAGGACTCGCCGGCCGTGCTCGCCGCGCTCGACGCCGCGCTCGCCCAGCTCGCGGCGATGCGCCAGGCGGAAGGCGGCGCGCTCGCGCGCGAGCTGACCGGCCGGCTCGACGAGCTCGCGCGCATCCGGGCGCAGATCGCGGAGCTCGCGAAGGGCCTGCCCGAGCAGCTGCACCGGCGGCTGTCGGAGCGCCTGCGCAAGCTGCTGCGCGACGAGGCGACCGACAAGGCGAACGACGCCGCCGGCTGGCTCGATCCCGCGCGGCTCGCCCAGGAGGTCGCGCTGCTCGCCGACCGCGCCGACGTCACCGAGGAGCTCGTGCGGCTCGCCAGCCACCTCGACCAGGCGCGCGCGCTGATCGCCGGCCAGGGTGGAGCTGGCCGCCGCCTCGACTTCCTCGTCCAGGAGCTCGGCCGCGAGCTCAACACGATCGGCAGCAAGTCCGCCGCCGCCGAGATCAGCGCGCAGGTCGTCGAGGCCAAGGCCGTGCTCGAGAAGGTGCGCGAGCAGGTCCAGAACGTGGAATGATGTGATGGCCGTGCGTGATCGCGGAGTGCTCGCCATCGTGTCGTCGCCCTCGGGCGCCGGCAAGACCACGCTGACGCGGCGCCTGCTCGCGGAGCTGTCGCCGCGGCTCGAGTTCTCGGTGTCGTACACGACGCGGCCGATGCGCCCGGGCGAGACCGACGGCAAGGACTATCACTTCGTCACGCCCGAGGTGTTCGAACAGATGGTCCAGCGCAGCGAGTTCGCGGAGCACGCGTGGGTGTTCGACAACCGCTACGGCACCGCGAAGGCGCCGGTCGAGGACGCGCTCGCGTCCGGCCGCGACGTGATCTTCGATGTCGACTGGCAGGGGAGCCGGAACCTGTACGCGCAGTGGCCCAAGGACTCGCTCCGGGTGTTCATCCTGCCGCCGTCGCTCGCCAAGCTCGAGGAGCGCCTCCGCAACCGCGCGACCGATGCGCCGGAAGTCATCGAGCGACGCCTGCGCAAGGCGAGGGAAGAGCTCACCCATTACGACGAGTACGATCATCTGATCGTGAACGACGATCTCGATCGCGCGTACGCGGTGTTGCGCGCGATCTTCCTGACCCGCCGATTCGGGCAGGTCGACCGCGACGACGTCTCCTACCCGCTCGCGCAGCTCGCGAAGCTCGTGCAGCAGAACCACGATTCTGGCGCAGAGGCGCACGCCCGGTCCCTCGTCAGCGGCTGACGCGCGGCGTGGTATCCTCGATCGGGTCGTTTCGTCGTGCTGAACCAGCTGGATCAGATCATCTCGGAGGTCGCCGGTTACCATCCCGGCGCGGATCTGGAGATGGTCCGCAAGGCCTACCACTTCGCCGCGGCCGCGCACGACGGCCAGACGCGCAAGTCCGGCGATCCCTACGTCACGCATCCGCTCGCGGTCGCGCACATCATCGCCGAGCTCAAGCTCGACGTCGCCAGCGTGTGCGCCGGCCTGCTCCACGACTGCGTCGAGGACACGAGCGCGACGATCGAGCAGCTCGGCGATCAGTTCGGCAAGGAGGTCGCGTACCTCGTCGACGGCGTCACCAAGCTCGGCAAGCTGCCGTACTCGACGCGCGAGGAGCAGCAGGCCGAGAACTTCCGCAAGATGCTGCTCGCGATGGCGCGCGACATCCGCGTCATCCTCGTCAAGCTGTGCGACCGCCTCGACAACATGCGCTCGCTGCACCACCTGCCGCCGGAGAAGCAGGAGCGGATCGCGGCCGAGACGATGCAGATCTACGCGCCGCTCGCGAACCGGCTCGGTATCCAGTGGGTCAAGGTCGAGCTCGAGGACCTCGCGTTCAAGTACCTCTACCCCGGCGAGTACGAGCAGCTCGCCGGCGAGATCGCGAAGACGCGTGCCGAGCGGCTCGAGTACATCCACCACGTCGAGAAGCTGATCGCGAAGGAGATGACCGACAACGGCGTGCCCTGCGAGGTGATGGGCCGCGCCAAGCACCTGTGGTCGATCTACCAGAAGATGAAGCGCACGCAGCGCCCGTTCGCGGAGATCCACGACGCGATCGGCTTCCGCGTGATCACCGACTCGCAGATGCACTGCTACCAGGCGCTCGGCGTCGCGCACTCGACGTGGACGCCGATCCCCGGCCGGTTCAAGGACTACATCGCGCTGCCCAAGCCCAACCTCTACCAGTCGCTGCACACCGCGGTGATCGGCCCCAAGGGCGAGCGCATCGAGATCCAGATCCGCACCAAGGAGATGAACCTCGTCGCGGAGCACGGCATCGCGGCGCACTGGAAGTACAAGGAGGGCAGCAACGGTCACTCGTCGCTGTCCGCCGAGGACGACAAGAAGTTCGCGTGGCTGCGCCAGCTGATGGAGTCGCAGAAGGAGCTGCGCGATCCGACCGAGTTCCTCGAGAGCGTCAAGATCGACCTGTTCGGCGACGAGGTCTACGTGTTCACGCCGCAGGGCGACGTCAAGGCGCTGCCGAAGGGCAGCTGTCCGATCGACTTCGCGTACGCGGTGCACAGCTCGATCGGCGATCACTGCTCGGGCTCGCGCGTCAACGGCATGATCGTGCCGCTGCGCTACCAGCTCAGGAACGGCGACACGATCGAGATCATCACGGCGCCGAACCAGAAGCCGAACAAGGACTGGCTCAAGCTGGTCAAGACCGCGCGCGCGCGGACCAAGATTCGCTACCTGTTGCGGCAGGAGCAGCGCGAGAAGGCGGTCGCGCTCGGCACCGACCTGATCGACAAGGCGCTGCGCAAGCACGACACGACGATGGCGCGTGCCGACAAGCAGCTCAAGCACGCCGCCGAGGAGCTGCACTGCCAGAACATCGACGAGCTGATCGTGCAGCTCGGCTACGGCAAGATCACGGTCGCGCAGGTGCTCGAGAAGGCGCTGCCGCAGCTCGCGAAGAAGGGCGACGGCGAGGACAAGCCGAAGGAGAACATGCTCAAGACGCTGCTGCGCAAGGTGACGCGGCGGACGACGTCTTCGGGCATCAAGGTCGCCGGCGAGGAGGACATCCTCGTGCGGTTCGCGAAGTGCTGCTCGCCGCTGCCGGGCGATCCGATCGTCGGCTTCATCACGCGCGGCCGCGGCGTGACGGTGCACCGCCGCGACTGCGACAAGGGCCTCGATCTCGATCCCGAGCGCCGCATCGACGTCGAGTGGGACGGCATGAGCAAGGCGCAGCACGAGGTCGCGATCCAGGTGCTGTGCGCGGACAAGCCCGGCCTGCTCGCGCACATCTCGCAGTCGTTCACCGATCAGGGCGTCAACATCTCGCAGGCGCACTGCCGCGCCACCGACGACGGCCGCGCGGTCAACACGTTCCACGCGCTCGTGAAGGATCTCGATCAGCTGAAGACCGTGATCCGCTCGCTGTCGCGCATCAAGGGCGTGTACAGCGTGGACCGCGTCAGCGCGGACGTCCTGGCCTAGTTGCTACACGTGACCTGGCCGTACGCGGCCTGGCACGTGCCGCCCGGCTGCGACGCGCACTTGACGACGCCGTAGTCGGCGACGCAGCCGTAGCCGCACGCCGTGGTGCCGTACTCGCTCTTGCATTCCTGCTGCGGCGGCGGTCCGGCGTAGCCGTACGCCGGCGCGGGCGCGCCCTCGGAGCACGTGATCTGGCCGTACGCGGCCTGGCACGTGCCGCCGGGCCGCGACGCGCACTTGACCTGGCCGTACTCGGCGACGCAGCCGTAGCCGCACGCGGTGGTGCCGTAGGCGCTCTTGCACTCCTGCTGCGCGTAGCCGCTGTACGCGGGCGCGGGGGCCGGCGCCGGGGCCGGCTCGCTGGTCGCGACCGAGCCGCCGCTGTACGCCGGCGCGGGCGCGTAGCCGCCGGCGGGCGCGGGGATGATGCAAGACGCGAGGAGAGCGAGACCGAGTGACAGACGGAGCACGAGATCCTTTCCGGGCGGCGGCTCTCTATAACGCGCCAGCCGGCGGACTCGTGCGAACTAGTGTTTCGCGAGCCTCAAGGTTTCGTGAAGCACTTCTGACTTCCCTGTTCCCTGTTGCCTATTCCCTATTCTCCGGGAGGCTCAATAGGGAATAGGCAACAGCGAACCGAGAAGTCGGAATGGCTCAGGGGCACGTGCCCGACGCGGTCTGCGTCAAGCACTGTCCCTGTGCGTCGCACTGCCAGCCCTGATCGCACTGGCCGGCCGAGAAGCCGTAGTCGCTGCAGTTGTACGTGCAGGTGCCGGGCGGCGGGGGCGGCGGCGGCGGGTTGTTGTTCGACAGGTCGGGCACGCTCGTGACGTACGCGGTGCCGAAATCCTCGATGTACTTCTCGGAGATGTAGCCGTAGCCGGCGCCGTACGGGTTCTCGCTGCCCCACACGCTCGTGCCCCAGCTGTTCTTGAAGATGTAGAAGCCCTTCTGCATGACCGGGTTGCCGCTCGCGTCGACCACCGGCTTGTCGTCCTTGTCGACGGCCTGGAACTGCAGGTTGTCGTCCCAGCCGACGATCAGGATGCCGTGGCCGGCGCGCTGCGTGTGGCTCGAAGCGATGTCGTCCTGGTTCGGGTAGCGCACGACGCCGAGCTTGAGCTGCGCGCGGTCGATCGGCAGCTTCGACGCGCCGTGGTTCCACGCCTGGTAGAAGAAGTCGATGCCGACGCCGACCGCGGTGTGCTCGCTCGTGATGTGCGCCTTGATGTCGGTCGTGTTGATGAACTGACCGGACGGCAGGAAATACTTCATCGCGGTCTTCGCGGCGGCGGGCGGATCGCCCTGCGTCCAGCACTTCGCCGGCAGCTGCTGGGTCTCGGTGCCGTCCGGCTTGCAGTCCGGATCGTTCGCCGCGGTCCACTGCGTGCCGTTGTACGGGTCGGTCGCTTCGTCGACGATGCCGTAGTCGTGGATCGCCTGCACGTTGTCGGAGATGTTCGAGCCCTCGCTGTTGGGCAGGATGCCTTCCTGCACCTTCACCGCCCATTGCAGGTACTGCTCCGAGAAGCTCGGGTTCATCATGCCGGCCTTGATGTAGAGGTGCTCCATCAGGCCGGTCGTCGTGAAGATCGTGCACACGCCGCGGCGATTCTGATCCTTCACCGGCGACTGCCACTGCAACAGCTCGGTCGACTTCGCCGGATACACCGCGTCGGCCTTGCCGATGTCGGGCAGCGAGCCGTTGCTCGGCACGTCGTGGAACACGTGCTCGTACTTCGAGAGGCCGGGGGCGAACACGTCGCCGTCGTCCGCCGGGGCGGCCGCGCAGCCGATCAGCGACACCGCGAGCAGGGACGAGCCGAGGGACCAGGCAAATCGCATGGCGCCGGCATCAAGCACGACTCGGGCCGCTTCAACTGCGCGATGGCAGGTCACAAAGTGCATCGACCGGCAGGTCGAGCAGCCTCTTGACCTTCACGAAGGCCGCTTCAGCGGCAACTCGATCAGTCAGCGCCTGGGCGCCGGCTTGCCCGGCTCGCCGAGCGCGGCGAACAGCTCGCTCGTGGCCGCGGTCGACTTCTTCGCGAGGCGGTTCTTGCGGCGGCGGCCGGCCTTCTCGTGCTTGTTCTTGCGCTTGACCGTGGTCGCTTTGGTGTTGGAAGCCATGACAGATCCTTCCGTGAAGACCGGGGTTTCTAGCGCGATCGTGTGGTACCGTGCAATGGCTAGAGGGATGGCATGAAGCTCTGCCCGAAGTGCCAGAAGCAATTCAGCGACGACGCGAACTTCTGCCCCGTCGACGCAGCGCGGCTGGTGCCGATCGAGATGGGGTCGACCCAGGCGGGCGGGCCCGACTCGCTGACTTCTCGCTTCGAGCTCGGCGAGCGCCTGGGCGGCAGCCGCACCGGTCAGGTCCTGCGGGCGGTCGACAAGACCACGAGAAAACCCTGTGTGATCAAGCTGGTCGCCAGGGCGGTCGTCGCGCTGCCGGGCGTCGCCCAGCGGCTCGAGCGCGAGCTCAAGCAGCTCGAGCGCGTGCAGTCGACCGGCGTCTGCAAGGTGCTGGCGTCGGGCAAGCGTGGCGACGAGACCTGGATCGCGACCGAGCTGCTCGAGGGCGCGCACACGCTGGCCGACGCGATCACCGCGCGGGGCCCGATCCCGGCGGAGCAGGCGGCCGAGCTGATCGAGGTGATCGGCGAGGCGCTCATCGAGGCCGCGCAGGTCGGCGTCGTCCACCGCGATCTCGCGCCGAAGAACGTGCTGTTCGCCGGCTCCGACGTCAAGCTCATCAACTTCTCGCTGCCGGTGCCGACGACCGATCGCGTGCCCGGTGTGCCCGAGTTCGTCGCGCCCGAGCAGGTCGACGGCCGTCCCGTCGACCAGCGCTCGAACCTCTACTCGCTCGGCGCGCTGTACTACTACCTGCTCACCGGCTCGACCGTGTTCGACGGCACGCCCGAGCAGGTCCTGAAGCTCCACCAGTCCGGCACGATCCGGCCGCCGTCGCAGCTCGTCCCCGTGCCGCCGCAGGTCGAGGGCGTGATCCTGCGCGCGCTCGATCGCAGCCCGACCAAGCGGTTCTTGACCGTGCGCCAGTTCGTCGACGAGGTCACGCGCGTCGGTCACGGCGAGATCATCGAGCTCAAGCAGACGATGGCGATGGGCAAGGCGGGCGGGCGGCCCAAGGGCGAGCTCGTCCAGACGCTGATGGGCATCTCCAAGGGCATGCTGCCGATCGCGAGGCCTGCCGCCAAGGAGCCATCGGCGGGGCAGACGATCCAGTCGATGCCGCCGGCTGCCGTCGCGGCACCGCCGGCTGCTGCGCCGCGTCCCGCCGGGATGCAGGCGGCCACGGTCGTCGGCGTGCCGTCCGCGGATCGTCCGGTCGGCGGACAGCCGGTGGCGACGTCGCCGGCCGGCCCGATGGGGATGACCGCGCTGACCCCGCCGCCGCAACAGCCGCTCGCGCCGCCGCAGCCGTCGCCGTGGGCGCCGCCGGCACACCAGCAGCCGACGCAGATCGCGGTGCAGCCACCGGTGGCGCAGCCGATGCCGCAGCCCGCGCCGCCGCAGCCCGCCGCGCCGATCCTCGCCGCACCCGTCGTCGCGACCGCGTCGAAGAACGCGCCGACCGCGCAGGGCAAGAAGAAGGCCGGCGACGAGGGCGGCGGCAAGGGCAAGTTCCGCGAGACGATGTGGTTCAAGAAGGGCGATCTCGACGCGGAGGCCGCGCAGGCTGCTGCCGACGAGGCCGCCCGCACCGGCAAGGCGGTCGACAAGGACAAGGCCGACTCGCTGCCGATCGACGAGCGCTACAAGGACGACGGCACGATCTCGCGCACCGACAAGGAGAAGTACTCGCTGCGCACCGGCGCGACGCAGATGATGTCGGCGGTCCAGGACAGGTCGCGCGGCGGCGGCACGGCCAAGGGCGTGTCCGAGGACGCGCTGGTCAGCGAGATGAAGGGCGGGCGCACGATCGTGCTGATCGCGATCGTGATCGGCATCGCCGCGATCGCGGGCATCATCTATCTCGTCGCGGGCTGAGCGCTAGCCGATCGCGATCACGTACGCGCGCGTGCGATCGGAAGCGTCGGTGGTCACGCCGCCGGCGAGATCGATCTCGCCCTTCGCGCACATCGCCGCCGCCTCGACGATCAGATCGGGGTGCGCGCCGGCGACGCCGGTGATCGCGACCTCGCGCGCGAGCAGTGCGCCGGGCAGCGCAGGCACATCGCCGGTCGCGAGCACCGCGAGCGTCGCGCGCGGGCCCGCGAGCGCCGCCGCGGCCGGCAGCGATGCCGCGTCGGTCGCGAGCACGCGCCACGGCCGCGCGCCGAGCCCCTGCGCGACGATCGCCGCGCCGACCGCCTCGGCATCGCGCGCGACGGCGGCGCCCTTGCGGAGCAGCCAGTCGCACCACGCGCGGTCGTCGGGATCGGCGACGACCGTCGGCGCGATCGATTTCGCGGCGAGGATCTCGACGAGGAAGCGCGTCACCGCGGTCGCACCGGTGACGACCGCGGGATCGCGCGGCTGCAGGCCGGCGCGCGCGTACAACGTGTAGGCGGTCGCGACGTCGCCGCCGACCGCGGCGGCCGCGGGGACCGGCAGCTCGAGCCCGTCGTCGAGCGCGACCAGCCACCGGCTCGCCGCGCGCAGCCGCGGCCCGACGGGGCCGCGCGGCCGCGCGGCCGGGCACACCGCCGCGCCCCCGCGCCGGCACACGTCGCACTGACCGCACGGATCGAGCGCGCCGACCAGCACGCGCTTGCCGAGCAGGAACGACGACTTCTCGCCGACGTCGTCGACGCGGCCGACCGCGGCGCCGTTCGGCTGCGCGGCCTCGACCGCGAGGCCGACCAGCTCCTGGGGCGCGTCGTCGCGGCTCACCAGTCGTCGTGGCCGCGGCCGCCGTTGCGGTTCGGCGGATAGCTGCCGACCGGATCGGTCGTCACCGAGTCGCGCGTCGGCGGGTTGCCGATCGCGGTGGCGTTGTCGCCGTCGCCCTGGCCGAAGTTCATCGCGAAGTCGTCGCCCTCGTTCTCGTACGCGCTCTCGTCGAGCATCGCCGCCTCGTCGACCTCGAGCGCGTCGTGATGGGCGTCCAGCTCGGGCTGCGCGAGCGGCGGCGGGATGCTCGCGGCCTTCGCGCGGGAGGGCGGCGCCACGGGCGGTGCGCTACGCGGTCCGCTCGGCGCCTTGCCGACCGGTGCGGGGGTCGGCCCCGACCCCGCGCTCGCTCCCAGCGTGCTGACCGGCAGTCCCTGGCGGGCGCGCCACGCCGAAAGCGCGGCGACGAGATCGTCGTAGGGGATCATGATCCGACGATATCACGTGCTAAAGCACACGTACGTGATCCGGCTGCACAGCTCGCCCGTCCTCGCGGTTCCCGGTATCCGACATGGGTTCCCGGAGAGAGGCGGAGGCGTGTCGACGGGAGCCCGAGCTTCTCTGAACCTCGGCCTGCGGTGGGGCGACGACCGCGACCACGTCGAGGAGAACCGCCGGCGGCTCGCCGAGCACGCCGGCTACGATCCGGCCCAGCTCCAGATCATGCGCCACGTCCACGGCACGAACGTGTGGCGGGTCGGCGAGCCGCTCCCCGATCCGGCGGAGTTCGACGGCCTCGTCACCGATCGCGCGGGTCCGGTGCTCGGCGCGTTCGCGGCCGACTGCATCCCGCTGCTGTTCGCCGATCCTGACGCGCGCGTGATCGGCGCGGCGCACGCCGGCTGGCGCGGCACCGTGAACGGCATCGCCGGCAACGTCGTCGCGCGCATGATCGAGCTCGGCGCGCGGGCCGAGCGCATCCGCGTGGCGCTCGGCCCGTCGATCGGCCCTTGCTGCTTCGAGGTCGGCCCCGAGGTCGTCGAGCAGTTCCGCGCGGCGCTCGGCGAGCTGCCCGGGCTCGTCGTGCGCGGGCCGCACAAGGACCACGTCGACCTGCGCGTCGCGACGCGCGCGCTGCTCGAGCGCGCCGGCCTGCGCGCCGAGCACATCGACGACCGGCCGCCGTGCACGAGGTGCGAGGCGGACCGGTTCTTCAGCTACCGCCGCGACGGCAAGGACGGCGGCGTGCACATGGGCTTCATCCAGCTGATCTAGTTACACGCGCCGACCGAGTACGCCGTGTAGGACTGGCCGCTCGTCGAGTCGACCGTGTCCGTCGACGTCACGCACTGGCCGGTCGTCGCCGAGAAGCCGTACTGCGCCGGGTTCGTCGCCAGCGAGTAGCTGCCGGTGACGCGCACCGACGAGCTCGCGGCGTCGCCGGTCAGCGAGCCCTCGAGCTGCACGCGCGTGATGTCGTACACCGGCGGCGTGTCGCCGAGCACGCCGTGGTCGGTCGCGATCTGCAGATCGAGCCGCGGCGACACCGCCACCGTCGTCGCGCCGGTCGCCGGGTCACCGGTGAGCGTCGCCGACAGGCTGCGGCCGTCGGCCGGGTTGAGATCGATCGCGAGCCCGCGCACGCCGTTGTGCGCGATCGTCGTCGTCTTCGTGCCGAGCGAGATGTTGTCGACCGACAGCGTGTCGCCGCCCGCGTACGTCGCGTTGGCGGTCAGGCCCGCGAGATCGACGTCGCTCGACGGCGTGCCGGCGGCCGCGTCGGCGGGCGTGTGCAGCGTGGTCTCGCCGAGGCCGAGATCGAGCGCGAGCAGCGGCGCGTTGCCGTCGAGCTCGAGCGAGAACACGTGCGCCGCGGCCGACGTGAAGCGCGTCGGATCGCCGCCGGCGGTGCCGGCCGAGATCGCGATGTCGCGATCGATCGACAGCGACACCTTCGCGTGCGCCGAACCGAGCACCTGCAGCTCGCCGGTGATCTGGCCCGACAGCGTCGCGTCGGGTGCCTGGTCGCCGAACGCCTGGGCGAGCGCGACCATCGCGCGGTCCGCGCCGTCGAGATCGATCGTGATCGACAGCGACGTGTGCGACAGCCCGAACGCGAGCGGCTCGTCGTGGTTCGCGTCGACCTGGATCGCGAAGCGCAGCGTCGAGTCGTTCTCCTCGACGCGCACGCGCAGGTCCGCGGTCGTCACCCGCGTGACGCAGTCCTGATCGACGGTCGACACCGGGTTGCCGAGCGAATCGACGGTCGTCGTCGTGCAGAACAGCTCCGGCGGCACCTGGTAGATGCCGTCGCCCCGGTTGTTCGCGTCGGTGAAGATGTTGTCGTTCAGCCACTGGATCGTCGCGTCGGGATCGAAGCCCGAGGTGGTCAGCTTCGACTGGCGAGTCGTGCGCGGCGCGAAGCGTTGCTCGATGCTCGCGAGCGCGGCGCCGACCCGGGCGCCGGCGGTCGAGCTGCCGAGCCCGAGGTTCAGGAGCTGAGCGCCCGAGCCGGTCGGCAGGTTCGTCGTGGTCGCGTCGGACGCGGCCTTGGTCTCGTGCAGCACGTTGCCGAGGTCGGACGCGATCCGCGCCCGAACCGTGCTCGGTGGCGGAGCTGACGTTCCGCACGCGGCGAGCGTCACGAAGGAAAGCGAAGCAGCGAAGGGTGTGCGCATGAGGCGGCAGACTCTTCAATGCAAATGCCAGCCGCCTCGTTACGGGTGATTGCCGGCGCTTGCCAGGTCGTGCCGCGCGATCGTGAACACCGGAGCACACTGTGGGTGCTCACGATCTGTCACCGGTGTCAGTGATCGACGTCGATTCCGTAGGTCGGCAGCAGATCGCCGGTCAGCGCCTGCACCGAGGTCTCCGCCTTGTGCCAGTCGATCAGCGCCTGCGCCTCGCGCAGCTCGGCCTGCCGCAGGTCCTCCAGCCGGTTCAGCACGTCGAAGTTGGTTCGCGTGCCGAGGTTGAAGCGATCGGTCTCGATGCGGATGTTCTCCTTCGCGAGCTCGATCGCGCGCCGCGACAGCACGATGCGCCGCTTCGCGAGCTCGAGCGCGGCGACCGCGCGCGAGACGCCCTGCGCGTACTGCGCGCGCACGTCGAACGCGTTGACCGTGAGCTTCTCGCGCGCGGCGCGCAGCTCGCTCTCGCGGTAGCGCACGTCGCGCTGCTCGAGCGAGCGCGAGAACGTCAGCGAGCCGTTGACCGCGAGCTGCTTGAACTCGACGGTGTCGCGCAGCGCGCTCGTGAAGTTGTTGCCCTGCGCGGTCGGGCCGAGCGACAGCGCGGCGTCGAGCTGCGGCAACAGGCCGTTCTCGGTGACCTCGATGTCGATCGTCGCGCTCTGGCGCTGCTTCTCGAGCTCGGCGAGCTCGGGGCTCGCCTGGTACGCGCGCTCGACGGCCTGCGGCAGCGCGACCGAGCGATCGGGGACGTCGAGGTCCGTCGCGACGCGCAGCCCGAGGTCGCCGGCGCCGATCGGCATGCCGGCCGCGCGGCGCAGCGCGATCGACGCGTTGAGCACGCCGAGCTCGCCGTTCAGCACGTCCTCCTCGCGCGTCGCGATGATCTGCTCGACCGCCGGGATCTCGGCCTGCGCGATCTTGCCGCCCTGCGCGCCGATCTGCGTCACGCGCAGGCGCTCGCGGGCGAGCTGCAGGCTCTGCTCGGTGATCGCGACCTGGCGCTCGGCGAGCACGAGGTCCCAGTACGCCGACACGACGGTCTGCACGGTGTTGATCGCGGCGAGCCGCCGCGCGAGCACGGCGACGTCGCGCGACAGCCGCGCCTTCTGCTCGTTCGCGTCGTAGATGAAGCGGCCGGCGCCCTTGAGCAGCGGCTGCGTGATCGATCCCGACAGCGTGTCCTGCCAGATCGTCGACGTACCGAACATCGGCAGCGACTGCTTCGTGTACGACGTGCCGACGTGCAGATCGATCGTGCCGCCGGTCGGCAGCAGCCGGTAGATGTCGGCGGTGCCGCCGTACTGATCGGACGACACCGCGAGGCCGGCGAACGCGCCGAGCGTCTTGCTGCCGGTGGCCTGCGCCTGGACGTGCCAGTCGCCGCGCGCCCACGTCTGCCCGATCTGCGCCTCGGCGACGGCGATGTCGAACCGGGCGCCCTGCAGCGGCGGCGCCTGGCGCACCGCGATCTGCAGCAGCTCGGGCAGCTCGATCGCTCGCGGCTCGCCGGCCCACGCGATCAGATCGTCGGCCGCGGGACTGCTCGAGCCGCTGCCGCCGCCGCCGGCACCGTCGGCATCGGCGAGCACGCGGGTCAGCAGATCGGCGCGCGCGAGGCTCGCCACGCCGAGCACGAAAGCTAGGACCACCACACGCATAGGCGCCGCATTATGTCAGGCACCTGCGGCGCGCGCCCGCGAGTTTGTGTTAGCGTGCCGAGCCTAAGGATGGCCACGGCTCTCCGTACGTACTGCTTTCTCGACGCGCTTCAGCCGCAGCAAGCGACGTTCATCGGCAAGACGGCGCGCGGCTTCTTGCCCGTACCGTACCAGGCGTCCCTGTGGGTCGAGATCGCCCCCGGCATCGCGATCAACCAGGTCACCGACGTCGCGCTCAAGGCGACGAGCGTGCAGCCGGCGGTCCAGGTGGTCGAGCGCGCCTACGGCCTGCTCGAGATCCACGCCCACGACAAGGGCGAGGTGCTGTCGGCCGGCGCGGCGATCCTCAAGTACCTCGGGCTCGAGGAGCACCAGCGGCTCAAGCCGCGCGTGCTGACGAACCAGATCATCCGCGGCGTCGAGGCGTACCAGACGCAGATCATCAACCGGTCGTCGCAGGGGATGATGGTGCTGCCCGGGCAGTCGCTGTTCATCTTCGAGTGCGAGCCCGCCGGTTACGCGGTGCTCGCCGCGAACGAGGCCGAGAAGGCGGCGCACGTCTACCTCGTCAACGTCACCCCGTACGGCGCGTTCGGGCGGCTGTACATGTCCGGTCCCGAGGCGGAGATCGATGCCGCCGCGGCGGCCGCGACGGCGGCGCTCAACGGGGTCACCGGGCGCGAGCCCGAGAAGTTTGTCGATCGCTAGTAGGAGAATCTAATGGCTGATGCACTCGGAATGATCGAAGTCAAAGGCTTCGTCGGCATGGTCGAGGCCGCCGATGCGATGGTCAAGGCCGCGAAGGTCGAGCTCGTCGGCTACGAGAAGACCGGCGGCGGTTATGTCACCGCGATCGTGCGCGGCGACGTCGCGGCCGTGAAGGCGGCCACCGAGGCCGGGCAGCGCGCGGCGGAGCGCGTCGGCGAGGTGATCTCGGTCCACGTGATCCCGCGGCCGCACGCCAACGTCGACGCGGTGCTGCCGCTCGGCCGCGCCGGTAACGGTCCCGCGAAGTAAGGGCGCATGGTCCTCGCGAAGGTCATCGGCACGCTGGTCGCGAGCCGCAAGGAGCCGACGCTCGAGGGGCTCAAGCTCCTCGTCGTGCGCGCCTGCGACGTCGACGGGAATCCGAACGGCGGCATCGCGATCGCGGTCGACGCGGTCGGCGCCGGCGTCGGCGAGGTCGTGCTGTACGCGTCGGGCAGCTCGGCGCGCCAGACCCAGGCGACTCAGAACCGCCCGGTCGACGCGACGATCATGGCGATCGTCGACGCGGTCACCGTCGACGGCGAGAGCCACTACTCGAAGGATCACTGATGGCGAGCCCCGACGAGCGTAGCGAGTCGAAGCGGGGTGGGGCCCTACCGGCTTTGCCGGTGGGGCGGGGTGCAGCCCCGCGATGATCGACGAGCGAAAGATCGAGGAGATCGTCGCGCGCGTGCTCGAGCGGCTCGGCGGTCCCGGCTCCAGCCGCGCGGTCGCCACCGCCGAGGCGCTGACGACGACGCACATCTCCGAGGCGCCGGCGAAGCGCGCGCCGAGCATCCCGCGCGGCACCAACGGCGTGTATGCCGATGCCGAGCAGGCGGCGAAGGCCGCGCGCAAGGCGTTCGAGCAGAACGAGAAGACGCCGGTCGCGGTGCGCGCGAAGATGGTCGAGAACATGCGGCGGGCGGTGCTCGCGAACAACGACGGTCTCTCTCGCTACGCTGTCGAAGAGACGGGGCTTGGCCGCTACGAGGACAAGCTGTCGAAGAACAAGCTCGTCGCCGAGAAGACGCCGGGCTGCGAGATCCTGCGGCCGCTCGCGTACACCGGCGACGACGGCCTGATGCTGACCGAGCGGGCGCCGTACGGCGTGATGCTCGCGATCACGCCGACGACGAACCCGACCGAGACGATCCTGTGCAACGCGATCGGCATGGTCGCGGCGGGCAACGCGGTCGTGTTCAACGTGCACCCGAGCGCGGCGCAGGTGTGCAACTGGTGCGTGCACCTGCTGAACGAGGCGATCCAGGCCGCGGGCGGCCCGCGCGACGTGCTCGTCTCCGTCGAGAAGCCGACGGTCGAGAGCGCCAATCTATTGATGAAGCACCCGCTCGTGCGCATCGTCGTCGTCACCGGCGGGCCGATGGTCGTCAAGGCCGCGATGAACTCGGGCAAGAAGTCGATCAGCGCCGGTCCGGGCAACCCGCCGGCGGTCGTCGACGAGACCGCGAGCTTCGCCAAGGCCGCCGACGCGATCGTGCGCGGCGCGTCGCTCGACAACAACATCGTGTGCATCGCCGAGAAGGAGGTGATCGCGGTCGACTCGATCGCGAACCGCCTGATCGACGAGCTCAAGCGCCAGCCCGTGCTGTGGCTCGACCACCGCCAGGTCAAGGAGCTCGAGAAGGTCGTGCTCGAAGGCGATCACGTCAACAAGAACTGGGTCGGCAAGGACGCGGGCGTCATCGCGGCGCAGATCGGCGTGCGCGGCCACGGCCACGATCTCCGGCTGCTGATGTGCGAGGTCGACGAGCAGCACCCGTTCGTGCAGCACGAGCTGCTGATGCCGGTGCTGCCGCTGTTCCGGGTGCGCGATGCGGCCGACGGCATCGCCGCCGCGCTGCGCGTCGAGCACGGCTTCCACCACACCGCGACGATGCACTCGACGAACATCGACCACATGGCGGCGATGGCGCGCGTGTGCAACTGCTCGATCTTCGTCAAGAACGAGGCATCGTACGCGGGCCTGGGGCTCGGCGGCGAGGGCTACACGAGCTTCACGATCGCGAGCCCGACGGGCGAGGGCCTGACGACCGCGATCCACTTCACGCGCGAGCGGCGCTGCACGCTGAAGGAAGCGTTCCGCTTCGTCTAGGGTATGCATCACGACCCATCGCCGGCTGCGACCATCGCGTTTCGCGCGGCTCGCGACGTACGTCCGATGCTCGCCCGGCGCGGGCCTCAGCCCGCGCCATCGCTGCGCTCCGGGCGTGCGCCGCGATCCGCCTCGAACCGCTCGGTCTCGCTCGGCGCTGGGGCGTGATGCCTACCCTGCGTGGCCCCGCGCTCGGAGTGCTCGAGATCTCGACGATCGCGCGCGGCGTGGTCGCCGCGGATGCCGGCCTCAAGCGCGCGCCGGCGGTGCTGCTGTGCTCGCGCGCGGTGTCGGGCGGCAAGCACCTCGTGTTCTTCGAGGGCGGCGTCGCCGAGGTCGAGGAGGCGATGGCCGCGGGGCGGCTGGTCGCGGGCACCCAGCTGCTCGATCGCGTGGAGCTGCCGGCCGCCGACGCGCAGGTGTGGCCGATGCTCGGCGCGCCGGTCGCGCCGCCGGACTGGGCGGCCGACGCCGCGGCCGAGGCCGTCGCGATCATCGAGACGACGACCGTGTGCGCCGCGATCGCCGCGGCCGACGCGGCGTGCAAGGTCGCCGACGTCGTCGTCCGCGACGTGCGGTTCGCCGTCGATCTCGCCGGCAAGGCGTACTTCACGCTCACCGGCACGCTCGACGCGATCGAGGCGGCCGCGCTCGCGGCGACCGGCGCGGCGACGGACAAGCTCGTCGGCCTCGAGGTGATCGCGCAGCCGTCGCCCGACCTGCGCGGCCGGCTGTTCCGCTAGGACGCCGGCGCCGGCGCGGTGCCGCGCACGGCGATCTGCGCGCGCACGCGCTCGCCGTTGCCGGCGGTCGCATGCGCCGCGCCGAGCCCCTGGAGCTGACGCTGCACGAGACGTCCGACCGACTCCATCGCCGCCTGCTGCAGCGCCTGCGCTTCGCGCGCGTCTCCGATCGCGCCGGCGAGCTGGTAGGTGGCGAGCCCGGCGAGGATGTCGCGGATCGGCCCCTCGGGATCGTCGGGGCCGGGGCCGACGTGGACGAGGTGGCCGCCGACGATCTCGACACCGCTGGAGTCGTTGACGATGCCGAACAGGATCTGCGCGACGATCGCTCCCAGGTTCGGGTTGAACGCCGACTTCGACTTCGCGATCACGCGCTGCGTGAACAGCTCCTGGATCCCGGTGCGGGTATCGGTCCACAGCGGGTAGAACCCCATGAACGAGGCGTCGAGCCCGAAGTAGTCGCCGATGAATCGCGCGCTCGGCAGCCCGTCGGCGTGCGGCGCGTCGATCGTCGGATCCCACGGGTGATCGGTGACGACCGACGCGGTCCACGTCGCGCCGTGATCGTGAGACGTCGCCAGCATCGTGTCGATCTTCGGCGTCGTCGGCTTGGGACCGAACTCGTAGAACGCGCAGCCGATGAAGCCATTCGGCCCGACGCACGTCTGCGGATGGAAGTGGTGCAGCGCCGGCGAGATCGCGTGGCTCAGCAACGGCTTGCCGGTCGCGGGCGTCGCCCAGATCTGCCCGCCGTTGTGCGACTGCGCGTGGTAGATGCGCGACGCACCCTCGCGCATGTCGGCCCACGCGACCGTGAGCTCCTTGCTGCCGGGGCCGACCGACAGGCTGGGCAGCGTCAGCACGCGGAACGTGCCACCGGGGAGCACCGGCCAGCCGTCGAGCGTCGGCAGCGTCGCCGGCGACAGCGTCGTGATGCCGGTCGCCGCCGGCGCCAGCGGCGAGAACGTGTCGCCGCCGTCGGTCGACACGATCAGCTTGATCGTCGCGCCGGCGAGCCACGCGATGTAGACGTCGCCGTTCGGGGCGACCTCGATGTCGGGCGAGAACGAGTCGTTCGCCAGCGCGCTGCCGGCCGGCTGCGGGCTGGTCTTCGGCCCGGTGCCGACCCACGTCGCGCCGTGATCGAGCGTGCGAGCGAACCGCAGCGTCGATCCGTCGTCCCACACCGCATAGACGCGGCCGGAGTTGCGATCGCCGGCGGCCCACTGCTTGTCGTCCCCACTGCCGGTGTGGATCACCTGCGGCATCCCCCACGTCTTGCCGCCGTCGAGCGACTTGTAGACGGCGATGCCGATCGACGTCAGGTTCGGCCCGAGCGCGAGCCCGACGAGGTAGACGTGGTGCGCGTCGTCCCACGCCATCGCCGGATCGGTCAGGCTCACCCAGCCGCTCAGCAGCTGCAGCGGCCCCGACGGCGACCACGTGTGGCCGCCATCGACCGAGTACGACGTGGCCAGCGTGAACACGTAGTTCGCCGGATCCGTGAACTCCTTGGAGCCGGCCACCATGTGCAGCGGGTTCTTCGGGTCGATCACGATGCTCGACTCGCTGCGCGCGTTGTTGGGACTCACGTCGTGAGTCACCTGGATGTTGCTCATCTCTCCCCCTTCCTTTCGTGGGGGAGCTTCGCGCGCGGTCGAGGACGCCGCGATCGCGTGCTTGCAGCATTACGCAGCACTCCGGAGGCGGCACGCACGTTGCTTTACGTGCGGGCATGCACGCGGCGGATCTGTTCGCGACCGGCGGCAGCGAGTACCTGAGCGCGACGCCCTCCGACGCGAGCGGCGATCACGGCGGCCTCGTGTTCTCGATCGACGATCCGGCGGCCGGGCACGTTCGCCGCGATGCCGCGGGCCGCGCGATCGTGACGCGGGCGATCGCGACGACGAACGGCCAGGTCTCCGGCGCGTGCACGTACGCCGACGGCGCGGGCGGTTACGCGATGGACCTCGGCTTCCTCGGCGCCGCGCGGCCGTTCCGCATCGCGCGCGCGGGGATCGCGACGCCGTAGCCTAGGCCTGGCCCGGCTTGCGGCTGCGCAGCGTGCGGCGCAGCAGGCGCAGCTCGGCGCGCAGGTGCCACAGCGGGTGTCGCCACGGCTCGGTCGTCACGCCCTCGGCGCGATGCGACAGCTGCGCGATCGCGAAGTCGACGATCGGCGCGGCGACGACCAGCGCGAGCGAGCGGCGATACACGCCGAGCCCGAGCAGCGTGATCGCCGACAGCGTCGCGACCGCGTGCGCCTTGCGCGTGCGCGGGCTGCCGTGCAGCGCGTCGTAGTGCCACCAGAACTCCTCGAACGTCTCGGCGTCGGACAGGCTCATGACATCTCCTCCAGCAGGTGATCGATCGTGCGCAGCGCGCGTGCGTTGCCGGCGGCGAGCCGGGGCCCGGAGCCCGGCGCGCGCACGAAGCGGCGGATCGTCGCGGCGTCGAGCGCGGTGGTCGCGCGGCCGAGCCCGAGCACGTCGAGATAGGCGGCGTTGAGCTCCTGCTCGCCCTGATGGCGCAGCGGCACGCTCAGGATCGGCTTGCCGAGGTGCAGCGCCTCGGCGATCAGCGTGTAACCGCCGTTGCAGATCACCGCGCGCGCCGACGCGAGATGATCGAGGAAGCGCGGCTCGTCGAACGCACACACCTCGACGTTGCCGCTGCTCGCGCCACCGTCGCGCGCGTAGACGACGAACCGCTGCTCGCGCACCTCGCGCAGCGCCGCGAGCAGGGCAGGGGTGGCGTGGCCGGTCTGGTAGACGAGCACGTGGCCGTCGTCGCGCGGCGCGAGCGCGAGCACCTCGGGCCGCAGGATCGGGCCGACGACGGTCGTGCGCGCGCGCCGCGGCGGCGGCGTGTAGAACGACGTGACGACGTAATGCCGGCAGCGCGGGAGCTTCGCGCGCACGATCGCACGCGTCACGGCGAAGTCGCGAGGCAGCCGGCGCGCGACGTCGGGCGCGTGCTCGCAGCGGTCGATCACGTGCTGGTGATCGACGGACAGCACCGGGCGGTCGAACAGCAGCCCGAACACGTGGCTGAACGAGTCGAAGTCGCTGATGCAGACGTCGGGCTGGAAGCCCGAGATACCGCGCCGGTACAGCGCCACGCTATCGCGGAGCGTGCGGCGGGCCGCGCGGCCGATCGCGACGAGCGTGCGCCCTCGCGCGACGCCGCCGCGCACGTACGTCATCGCGAGCCCGGGGATCGCCTGGACGTCGTCGAAGTAGCGCGACAGGTAGCCGTGCGCGCGCCCCGACGCGACGAGCTTGACCGCGTGGCCGCGAGCGCGCAGGTGCTCGGCGACGACGCGGCTGCGCATCGCGTGGCCCAGGCCCTCGCCGGTGACGCCGTACAGGATCCGCATCACCAGGTATCCAGGTACTTCTCGAGCGCGCCGATCACGAGCTGGCGCTTCGTGACCTCGCGCCGCTTCGCCTCGGTGTCGAGGCGCTTGGCCAGCGCGGTCGGCAGCTGGATGTGCAGCCCGACGACGTCGTTGTCGCGCACGAACACGCCCTCCCCGGTGTCGAGCCGGGTGACCAGCTGCCAGCCCTTGTCGCGCTGGCGCGCGATCTCGTAGCTCGCCTCCTGCTCGGCGAGCCGCAGCAGCTCGGCCTTCTCGGCGCCCGTGGCGAGCGGGATCCGCTTCGCCAGCCTCCGCCCATAAAGTCTCTTGATCCTGCTATCGCGTCCCATCTGCAATAAACAATGTACATTGTACAAAATATTCGCAAGTGGAAACTCGCGGCAGCGCGCAAGCGTCCGGGATCACGGTCGATCGTCGAGCGACAGCTCGCGCAGCGCGTCCTGCAGCTTGGCGCGCGCGGTCGCCTGAGCCTCGGTCGCGGTGCCGAGCTGGCGCTGGAGCGCGTCGGCGTCCGCGGTGGCGGCGGCGAGGTCGACGACGAGCTTCTTCCGGAGGTCGTCGGCGCCGCGCACCTTGTCGAGCGCCCGCAGGTTCTCGCGCAGCTCCTCGGCACGCGCCGCGAGATCGGCGACGCGGTCGCGCTGGCCCTCGATCTGCTCCTCGAGCGCGCCGAGCTGCTTGCGTGCCGCGATCGCCGCGGCGAGCCGCTCGGCGACCGGCGCCGGCAGGTGGCTGCCGTCGACGTACGCGCCGAGCTCGGTCGCGTTCGCGTCCAGGATCTGCACCGACCGCCGGCGCGGCTCGCGCTCCTCGATCGCGAGCACGCTGGTCTTGCCCGGCTGCAGCGGGACGGGCACGAGGTAATCGTCGCCGCGGTCCCGCGTGCCGGGCGGCAGCTCCTTCGCGGTCGCGCCCGGACGCTTGACGTGACGCAGGTAGATCGTGCGCGCGGGCTCGCGGCCGGCGGCGATCGTGTAGCGGGTGACGTGGATGCCCTGCGCCTCGACGGTGACGACGCCGCGGTGGATCGCGGCGATGCGCACGGGGTGCTCGGCGTCGTCGCTCGTCACGGTGACGGTCGTGCCGCCGTCGAGCGCGTACGGGATCCATGCGGTCTCGCCGAGCTCGAGGCGGTGGATCAGCGAGTCGCCGACGAACGTTCCGCGCGCGAAGATCGCGATCGGGCCGGGCTCGAGCGTGTAGCCGCTGTCGTTCGCGAGCTTGACCGCGCGGAACGGATGGCGATCGCTGCCCGGCGCGTTCGCGTCGGGACGGAACAGGAACGCGTCCTCGGCGGCGACGCGCTGGTTCAGGATCGACACCATCGCGCTCGCGCCGCGGCGGATCGACACCGGCTCGGAGAGCGCGTAGCGCACGGCGCCGGCGACCGCGGCGGGCTTCGACGCGGTGTGCACGCTCGCCTGCACCGCCGCGGCATCGAGCGGCGGTGCCGCGTGACGCGGGCTCGGCGCCGGCGGCTGGTCGCGCCGCGTGATCAGGAACGCGACGCGGCGGTTCTTGTCGGCATGCTGGTGATCGAGCGGCTGGGTCGCCGCGTACGGTCGGATCGCGAGCCGGTCGGCCGCGATGCCGCGCGCGACGAGCGCCGCGCGCACCGCGCCGGCGCGCCGCGCGGACAGCCCCCACGCGTCCTCCTCGTCGTCACCGGCGTGGCCCTGGATCTCGAGCTTCGCGATCTCGGGGTTGCCGCGCAGCGTCGCCGCGACCGCGTCGAGGATCGCCTTCGCCTCCGCCGAGACCACGTCCGAGCCCTTCGCGAAGTAGATCTGATCGAGCACCTCGATCGACGTGTCGGTGACGACGACGCGTCCGCGATCCGGACAGCCGTCGCCGTCCTGGAACCCGTTGTACACCTCCGGCTCGTCGGGGCACTTGTCGTCGCTGTCGAGGATGCCGTCGCCGTCGCGATCGTTCGCGGCGACCTTCTCGTCGTCGATCGGACCGAGCACGGTCGGCGCGACGAGGTGGCCGGTCGCGTCGGGGCGCGACGCGTAGTGCGGCGTGTGCAGATCGAGCGCGAACGACATCGGCGCGCCGGTCGCGAGCGTCAGCTGCACGCCGTTCCAGTCCTCCTGCGACGCGTTGTTGACCATCGCCCAGCCCTGCAACAGCGCGCCGCGCGAGTCGTCGAGCACGACGCGGTACGCGGCCTTCCACGTCGGCGTCGGCACCGCGTAGCTCACGCGCACGTCGTGGACACGGCCGGCGGCGAGCCGCACGCCGAGCGCGATCGTCTTGGCCTTGTCGTCGGCGGTCGGTACGTCGACGGTCGCGACGCCGGCGCCGAGCCGGTCGATGACGGTGAGCGTCTTCAGCACGTCGTCGAGCTCGCCGCGCGCGAGCGACAGCCGGATCGTGTCGCCGCCGACGTGCCCGGTGCGCTCGAAGTAGCCGATCCCGTTCTCGTACAGGATCACGCGCGCCAGCTGCATCGGCCGGCGCTGCTGGGGCGCGCGCGTCGCGCAGCTGCACAGAACGATCGCGAGGGCTCGTCGCATGCCGGGACAGTGCCCGGCACCCGCGCGGCGGTTACGCCGTCACTTCTTCGAGATCGTGACCTTCTTGATCACGACCGGGGTCGTCGGCTTGTCGTTCTCGCCGGTCGGCACGCTCGTGATCTTCTTCACGACGTCGACGTTCTTGCACTGGCCGAACACGGTGTGGTGACCGACGAGATCGGGCCGCGCGCCCTCCATGATGAAGAACTGGCTGCCGTTCGTGCCGTGGCCGCCGCGGACGCCGGCGTTCGCCATCGCGAGCGCGCCCGGGCCCATCGGCAGCGAGCGATCGATCTCGTCGTCGAAGTAGTAGCCGGGGCCGCCGTAGCCGAGGCCGAGCGGATCGCCGCCCTGGATCATGAAGCCGGGGATCACGCGGTGGAACGTCAGGCCGTCGAAGAACGGCTTGCCCTTCTGCACCTCGTGGCTCGCCGGATCCATCCACGGCTTCTTGCCGGTCGCGAGGCCGACGAAGTTCGCGACCGTCGCCGGCGCCTTGTCGGCGAACAGCTCGCAGTGGATCGTGCCCTGCGACGTCTCGATCGTCGCCATCAGCTTGCCGTTGCCGGGGATGTCCTTGGTGTACGTCTCGAGATCGGCGGCGGTCGGCGGCCGCACGTCGTCGGCCGCCGGCGCGGGCGAAGGCGCCGGCGCCGCCGGAGCCTTCGCGACCGGCTCGGGCTTCATGTCGTCGGGCTTGGGCGGCGCGGGCGGCGCCGGTGCGGGCGCCGGCGCGGCGGAGCCGGCCTGGTCCGCGGGCTTGTGATCGTGCTGGCAACCCGCGGCGAACGCGGCGATCGCGAGGGCAACTCGGAGCTTCATGGCGGCGGACCATACCTCAGTGCCAGAACCCGATCGACAGCCCGACGTTGTTGTAGCCGGCCGCGGCATCTTCGGTCAGCGTGATCCGGCCTCGCCGGCGGCCCCACGCGTGGAACTCGAACACGCGGACCTCGATGCCGAACGTGCCGTGCAGCCGCCCCGACACCCCCTCGAAGCGGCCGGGCTCCCAGTAGCTGCCGCCGCGCACGCGCAGCCGC
>JBLMXA010000289.1:0-5104 GCA_050257515.1 Acidobacteriota bacterium
TACCTCGTGGCGGCACACAGCGGCAAGATCGTGCAGCCCGCGATCCTCGCTCACCTCGGGCTCGAGCCGATGTTCTCGAATGTCAGCCTCGGTCACGGCGACGGCACCGGCGCCGCCATGCTGCTCCCGCTGATCGATCAGGTGGCAGCGCTCGCGTGATACATCAAGAGCATGAACGAGCGCCGCCGCCACACCGGCACGTTCGAGGTCGAGCGCACGACCGGCTCGCACGAGGTGCTCGACCGGCTGTTCGTCTATGGCACGCTGCGCCAGGGCCAGACCGCGCGCTCGCTGCTCGCGAACCAGATCAAGCGCTGCGTGAAGGCGTGGACCACCGGCCACATCTACGCATTTCCGATGGGTTACCCCGGGTTCAGCGAGGGCGACGGCAAGGGCCGCGTGATCGGCGAGGTCGTGTGGCTGTCCGAGCTCGCCGCGACGTTCGGCCTGCTCGATGCCTACGAGGGCCAGGACTTCGCGCGCATCATCCGCGAGGTCACGCTCGACACCGGCGAGGTGGTCTGGGCGTGGGTGTACACGCTGGCCGATCCGGGCGCGATCCGCCTGGGCACGTTGATCCAGGACGGCGACTGGGTCCGGTACTGGACCGAGCAATCCTGATCAGTTGGCTCCCCCCGGAGCGAATGGTCAGATCAGATGAAGAAGTGTCCGAGCACCGCCATCGACAGGGCGGCTATGGCAGCGGCGATCGTCCCGGGCCCGATCTTGTGGTGCGTTACTGACAGGCGTTGCGTCACGACCGGACTTTCGCTCTTTGGCGGCCGAAATCAAGTATCCGGGAAGGGGATCGCTACCTCGCCAATCACGCCGTGATTACAACGAGATAAGCCATCAGAAAGCGCCTGAATCCGCTTGACTCTGCGATCCAGATCACGATCCGCGGGTCTGGCGAATCAGCCGCGTGTACGAGGCCTGCGCGCGCGTCGCGAGGTCCTGGAGCTCCGAGACGAACGCCGCGGGCGGCGAGCCGCCGAGCGTGTGCGCGTACACGAGGTTGACCGCGCGGTTCTTGACGACCACCGGCACGACCACGACCTCGAGCGGCGGCGGATCCGCGCCGAGCGCGTTCCACAGCCGGATCTCGACCGACTTGGCCGGCGACGGCGGCGGCCCGATGTACGCGACATTCGTGTCGTGCGCGGCCTGCAGCGCGGACGCGCCGCCGAGCGGGAGCGAGAGATCCTCGATCGCGAGCCGCGGCCGCGTCGGCGGCGCGAAGTAGCCGCGCCAGCCGTTCGCGTTGCCGTCGCGGATCAGCATCACGACGAGCGCGTCGCAGCGGCCCTTCGCGTACTCGACGAACACGTCGGCGATCTGCTCGCGATTGCTCGAGGTGTCGATCCGCTCGCACGCGGCGCCGTACGACAGCGCGGTCGGCACCTCGTGCGTGAGCGGCGCCTGCGACGACGCCCGCCGGCGGCGCGGCTCGAGCGTCAGGGTCGGCGGCATCGCGATGCCACCCGCCGGCTGCGAGCGCCGGCGCTCGGCGGTGTCGCCCGGGTCGCTCCCGGGCCGCGCGCTGCGCACGAAGCGCGCGCGACGCGGCGTGCCGTAGTGGCGCTCGAGGTAGTAGAGCGCGCGCAGCTCGGGCACGACGTGCGGCTGGACGCTGGCGGCGAGCCGCGTGCCGAGCTCCTCGAGCGCCCGGCCGTCGCCGGGGTCGACCATCGCGACCGCGACCGCGTCCGTACCGGTCCCGAGGTAGCCGAGCGGGAGCGCGCGCAGCCGGTGGGCGTCGTCGGCGCCGAGCTTGTCGAGCAGCGCGCGATCGGCGTCGTCGAGCAGGGTCGGCGTCGCGACCGGCAGCCCGGTCAGCTCCGACAGGTACGTCGACAGCATCTCGAGGTCGATGAACCCGAGCTCGACGAGGTTGGTGCCGAGCCGGCCGCCGTAGAGGACCTGGTTGCGCAGCGCCGCCTCGAGCTGCGCGAGGCCGATCGCGGCATTCCGCAGCAGCAGGGTGCCGAGCTTCACGGGATCGAGCTTATCGCGTAGCGAGTCGGATCGGGGACTCCCGCCTCGGCGAATCCCTTCCGGCGCAGCGCGCACGCGTCGCAGCGGCCGCAGGCGGCGCCGCCGACCGGGTCGTAGCAGCTGTGGGTGATCGCGTAGTCGACCCCGAGCGAGCTGCCGAGGCGGATGATGTCGGCCTTGGTCAGCTCGATCAGCGGCGCGTGGACGTGAAAGCCGCCCGAGCGCGTCGCGACCTGCGCGAGCGCCTCGAACGCGCGCACGAACTCGGGCCGGCAGTCGGGGTAGCCGCTCGCGTCGAGCACGTTGACACCGACGAACAGGTCGTGCGCGGCGAGGCTCTCGGCCCACGCGAGCGCGAGCGCGAGCAGCACGGTGTTGCGCGCGGGGACGTAGGTCGCCGGCACGTCGCCCGGCGCGCCGATCTCGGCGAGCGGCCGGTCCTTCGGCACCGCGATCGAGCGATCGGTGAGCGCCGAGTGCGCGAGCGGCGACAGGTCGACCTCGACGACGCGATGCTCGGCGGCGCCGAGCGCGGCCGCGACCCGCCGCGCCGCCTCGAGCTCGACCTCGTGGAGCTGGCCGTAGCGCACGGTCAGCGCGTGGCAGGTGAACCCTCGCGAGCGCGCGACCGCGAGCGCGGTCGTCGAGTCGAGACCGCCGGAGAGCAGCACCACCGCGTCAGGCATGGCAGCATCCTAGCGTGCGCAGACCCGAGTGGTTGCCGGCGGCCGCCGTCGCGGCCGCGCTCGCGGTGCTCGTCGCGTGGTCGTTCGGCGAGCGCTGGGACGTGCTGGCGGAGTCGCCGTTCCCGGTCGGCGTCGATGGCTACTTCTACCCGATCGAGCTGCGCTCGCTGCTCGCGCACGGCACGCTGCAGTACCCGGCCTCGCCGCTGACGTTCTGGTGGATGGCGCCGTTCGCGGCGCTCACCGATCCGATCACCGGCGCCAAGCTCGGCGCGGCGCTCGGCGGTGCGCTCGTCGCGCTGCCCGCGTACGGCGTCGGCGCGCGGCTCGGGCGCCATCGCGCGGCCGGCCTGCTCGCCGCGGTCGTCGCGACCGCCAGCGCCGGCTCGGCGTACCTGTCGATCGAGTTCGTCAAGCAGGGCATCGGGCTCACCGTCGCGCTGACCGCGCTGTGGCTCGTGCTGCGCGCGGCCGAGACGCCGAGCCGCCGCCGGCTCGCCGCCGCCGCCGCCGCGATCGTCGCGACCTTGCTCGCGCACAAGCTCGCCGCGGCGATCGTCATCGCGATCGCGGTGCCCGTCCTCGTCGAGGAGGCGCGCTCGCGCGGCACGCTGCGCGGCCGGCGCCTGCTCTACGTCGTCGGCGCGGTCGCGGCGGCCGGCATCGCGATCGGCGTGCTCGGCATCGTGTTCCCGCAGCGGTTCGCGTCGGCGGCCGACGTCGGCAAGCTCGGCCGGCTGCTGACGTCGCACGCGCGGTGGGACGGCGCCGCGCTCGCGACGCCGCACCTCGTGCTCGCGTTCGATCACGAGGCGGCGATCGGCGGCGTGCTCGCGCTCGCGGCCGCCGCGACGCTCGTGCTCGGCAAGCGCGGCTCGCGCGGCGAGCGCGTGTGCGCGTGGTGCTTCGTCGGGCTCGCGCTCGCGATCGCGCTGCCGTGGCTCGACGTCGCCGACCCGCAGGGCGTCGCGATGCGCCTGCGCGTCGCCGCGTTCGTGCCGCTCGCCGCGTGCGCCGCGATCGTCGCCGGCGAGCTGCTCGCGCGCTGGCCGAAGCACGCCGAGCCCGCGGTGTACGTCGTCGCGATCGCCGTGCTCGGCCTGCCGCGCGACCGCACCGAGGGCCGCGTCGTCGCGCACCCCGCGCTGGTCGCGTCCGCGCTCGCGCTCGCCGATCACGTGCCCGCGCACGCGACCGTGATCGTCCCCGAGCGCCACGTCGAGTTCATGATCGCGTGGTACACGGGCGCGCCGGTGTCCGCGCGCCCCGAGCGCGTGCCCTACGCGCAGCGCGTCCGCGTGCTGCTGCCGCTGTCGTCGGCGAGCACGCGCTTCCCGCTCGCGCCCGCGCTCGCCGCCGCGCGCGCCGAGCCGCTGCTCGATCCGCCGCTCGATCTCCACCCGCGGGCTCGGGATGGCTTCGTCCTCGTGAGCGAGGCGACGTGGGACTGGATGCTCGCGCAGATGCCGGACCGGCTGCGCAGGCACTGGGCCGCGTGGCCGACGATCTAGGTCAACAGGAAACAGGCAACAGAGACCGAGAGGTCAGAATTTCCGGAAGTGCCGACTTCTCGGCTCCCTGTTGCCTATTCCCTATTTCCGATCAGTCACGCCGCCGGCGGCGCCTCGGCGCTCGGCTCGACCGCTCGCGCGCTGGGCAGCGGCGCCGCGCCGCCCGCCATCATGCGGCGGATCATCGGCGCGACGCCGAACAGGCCCGCGGCGACGACCAGCGACGCGATGATCAGCGTGTAGAACAGGAACGCGTAGCCGTGCGAGGCGGAGAACCCGGCCGCACGGCCCGCGAGGTACTCGCCGATCGACGTGCCGAGGAACCACGTGCCCATCACCATCCCGGCGAGCCGCGCGGGCGCGAGCTTGTTCATGCTCGACAGGCCCACCGGCGAGATGCACAGCTCCGCGCACGTCGAGAAGAAGTAGAGCGCGATGAGGAAGTTCGGGCTGACGCGCTCGCCGGTGTTGATGCTGCCGATCGCCGGCAGCATGACGATGAACGACAGCGCGACGAGCACCATGCCGATCGCGAACTTGATGACGCTCGACGGCTCCTTCTTCGCCTTGACCAGCCGCACCCACATCCACGCGAACACCGGTGCGAGCAGGATGATGAAGATCGGGTTGACGTCCTGGTAGTACGCGGGCAGGAAGTCGAAGCCGAGGTACTGGCGGCGCACGCCGGTGTCGGCGAACAGCGACAGCGTGGTGCCCGCCTGCTCGAAGATCGCGAAGAACGCGACGCAGCCGACGAACAGCGGGATCATCGCGAGCACGCGGCGGCGCTCCTCGTGATCGCGCGCGTTCTGGTAGAAGCCGATGAACAGGACGATCGCCGCGATCAGCAAGCCGACGCCGAACACGTTCGCGAGGATCTCCTTGTCCGGCTGGACCACCGCGACGACGACG
>JBLMXA010000290.1:0-4222 GCA_050257515.1 Acidobacteriota bacterium
GCGCGAAGGACAAGGGCGTCGATCTCAAGATCGCGAACGACGTCTTCGACCTGATGGAGAAGTTCGCCGGCTACGGGTTCAACCGCTCGCACTCGGCGGCGTACGGCTGGGTCACGTACCAGACCGCGTATCTCAAGTACCACTACCCGCACGAGTTCATGGCGGGTCTGATGTCGTGCGATGCCGACAACATCGACAACGTCGTCAAGTTCATCGCCGAGGCGCGCGCGATGGGGCTCGTCGTCGAGCGGCCGGACGTCAACGAGTCGCACCAGGATTTCACGGTCACAACGTCCGCGCCCGCAGACGGGGGCGGCACCGGCGACGCGAAGGTGATCCGGTTCGGGCTCGGCGCGGTGAAGGGCGTCGGCGGCACCGCGGTCGAGGCGATCCTCGAGGCGCGCGCGAACGAGGGCAGGTTCGAGTCGCTGTTCGAGCTGTGCCGGCGCGTCGACACCCAGAAGTGCAACCGCCGCGTCATCGAGCAGCTGATCAAGAGCGGCGCGCTCGACGGCCTGCCCGGCAATCGCCACCGCGCGCAGCTGCTCGCCGCGCTCGATGCCGCGCTCGAGCAGGGCGCGGCGGAGCAGCGCGACCGGCGCAGCGGCCAGACCTCGCTGTTCGGCCTGCTGTCCGCGATGGAGCCGCTCCACGCGCCGGCCGGCGGCGCGAAGCAGGGCGAGACGTACCCAGAGGTCGAGGTCTGGAACGCCAAGCAGCTGCTCGCGTTCGAGAAGGAGGCGCTCGGCTTCTACGTCTCGGGCCACCCGCTCGACCGTTACCGCTCCGACCTCGCGCGCTACACGAGCGCGACGACGAGCGACTTCGCCGCCGGCGCGAAGCAGGCGGGCGACCACCAGATCGGCGGCATCGTCAGCCAGTACCGCGAGATGATCACGAAGAAGGGCGACAAGATGGCCCGCTTCGCGCTCGAGGATGCCGAGGGCACGCTCGAGGTGATCGCGTTCCCCAAGACGTTCGAGAAGGTCCGCCACGTGCTGGTGAGCGACGAGCCGATCCTGTGCTCGGGCCAGGTCAAGAACGAGGGCACGACCGACGCTCCCGAGTGGAAGATGCTGCTCGAGAGCGCGCAGCAGCTGTCCGAGCTGCGCCAGCAGAAGACGAGCCGCGTCGACATCCACTTGAACGCCGACTCGTTGACCCACGACCAGGTCGACGAGCTCAAGACCATCCTCGCGAACGCGACCCGCGGCGGCTGCCAGGCGGTGTTGCGGCTCACGATCGCGCAGCGGTCCGAAACCGTGATCGCGCTGCCCGACGCGTGGGCGGTGGCGCCCACCGACGACCTGTTGACCCGGCTCGAACGGCTGTTCGGCGACCGCGTCGCGACGCTCGCCTAGCTTGCGCAGTTCGCGCAGGGGGTCCGACCACGCACCGCGACTGCAAATTCAGTTGAACCGGCCTTCAGCGAGGCTAGGATGCCGCCCGAGGGTAAACGATGCAGCGATCACTGGCGATCGTGCTGCTCGCGGGCGCTTGCGCCTCGGGTGGCCTGGCGGGGCAAGATCCGAAATCGGACGCAGCCTCCGAGCACAGGGACGGCTCGTTCGTCGTGCAGGACGCGCCGAGCTCGCACAACGACGCGCACGTGATCGACGCGTTCGTGCCGAAGGACGCTCCAGCCATGCCTGACTCGGGCGGAGGCGGCCTGTTCTGCAACGGCAACAGCGACTGCACGAGCGCCGGGCAGTGCTGCGTGATCCTCGGCAGTCCGCCGGGGCTGTGCGCCAACGGCGTGATCGTTCTGGGCGCCTGTATCCCCCAGTAGCGGTTATCATGGTCGAGTGCGGGTCCAGGCGACGATCGCGCTCGGCCTGACGCTGGCGGCCTGCTACCAGCCGACGGCGGCGACCGGCGTGCCCTGCGCCGCGAACGGGGACTGTCCGGGTACCCAGGTGTGCGACCACGGCCGGATCCCGCCGGTGTGCGTCGGCACGCTGCCGGCGATCGACGCTCCATCGCAGCCGACCGACGCGCGGCTCGATGCGCCGAGCGATGCCCCGAGGCCACCCGACGCGCCACCGCCCGACGCGCCGCCGCCGACCGCGACGCTCGTCCAGCAGGTGACGAGCAAGGTGCTGTCATCCGATTCGCTGATGGCGACGCTGCCGGCGGCGCCGGCAGCCGGCCACGTGCTGATCATGGTCGGCGACAGCCCGCAGGCCCAGATCGTCAGCGTCACCGGCGGCGGCGTCGCGACGTGGAGCCGCGCGGCGATCGCGTTCACGAGCTGCAACGCCGAGATCTGGTACGGCGTCACCGACGGAACGAGCTCGACCGTCACGATCTCCGATCCGATGACGTCGAGCGAGCTGTGGATGAACCTCAGCGAGTGGTCGGGGCTGTCGACGACGCTCACGTTCGACGGCGCGATCGCGCAGGGCGGCACGACCAGCCCGGCGAGCGCCGGCATGCTGCCCACCGGCCACGCCCACGACCTCGTGATCTTCACGGTCTCCGACAACACGCCGAACACGTACGGCATGCCGGGCCCCGGCACGTGGACGGCGATGACCCCGGTCCAGATCTCGAACTGCGGGCAGGTCGAGTACTACTCGATCGTCAACGCGACCGGCACGTACGCGCCGAGCGTCAGCGTGACCACGCTGACCTGGGACGCGGCGATCGCGGCGTTCCAGATCCCCTGATCGAGGAGAATTCTCGATTCTGATTCCTGTTCCGCTTCACGGTTGGATTCCGGAACACAGAATCGAGAATGTCATGTTCCGATCTGGCTGATGACGCCTAGTCGAGGCCGATGGCCGACAGCTCGTCCTCGTCGAGCCCGAAGTAGTGCGCGGTCTCGTGGAGCACCGTGATGCGGACCTCGTCGGCGAGCTGGTCGAGATCGCGCGAGGCGCGCTCGAGGTTCTTCTTGAACAGCAGGATGTTCGTCACCGTCGGTGCGAGCGCGCCGTCGTCGGGCATCGCCGCGCCCTGGAACAGGCCGAGCAGGCGCGGATCGAGGCCGTCGGCGACGAGCTCGGCCGACGGCAGGTCGTCGATCAGGATCGGCACGCGCTCGAGGTGCGCGCGGACCTGCTCGGGCAGCTCTTGCAGCGTCTCGCTCGCGATCCGCTCGAGCTCGTCCTCGGAGATCGAGACCGGGCCGTCGGGCGCCTTGGCATCGAGCTGGCGCACCTCCTGCCACACGGCGATCATCTTGTCGCGATCGCCGCGCGCCTCGTGGACGCGGCCGAGCAGGTGCAGCGCGTCGGGCTCGAGCTGGGGGGTGGCGCGCGCGATCTCGATCCAGCGCGCCGCGGCCGACGGATCTTCCGCCGCGATGGCGAGCTCGGCGAGGTCGAGCGCGAGCTCGCCATCCTCGATGACCGAGGTCGACAGCTCGTTGAGCGCGGCGCGCGCGTTCTCGAGATCGTCGGTCGCGAGCAGCGCCTCGGTGCGCACGACGATCGCCTCGATCAGGTCCGCCTCCTCGTCGATGAAGTCGAACGCGCCGTCGAGCGTGTCGAGCGCGGCGTCGGGATCGCCGAGGTCGTGCAGCTCGAGCCGGGCGACGCAGATCCGCGGCATCGGATCGTCGGGGCGCAGCTCGGCGAGCTGGCGGTACAGCGCGAGCGCGTCCTCGGCCTCGCCGCGCGCGTCGGCGAGCGCGGCGGCGAGCGCGATCACGTCGGGGTGGTCGCGATCGAGCTTGCGGGCGCGCTCGACGCACGCCGCGGCCTCGTCGAGGTCGTTTGCTTCCAGCGCGTTGAAGCCCCGGTCGAGCTCGGTTTCGAGGCGATCTTGGCGTGCCATGCGGGAATAACTACCGCATTTGCACGCGAGTGGGCGCGTCGCTATCGTCCGGGTGTGAGAAGGCTCCTCTGCGCGCTCCTCGTGGTCGCCGCGTGTCACCACACGCGCCGGACGCTCGTCCCCGACGTGCCGCACACCGGCGACGCGCAGGCGCGCTCCCGCTTCCTCGAGGCCAAGTCGCAGTTCCTGCGCGACGGTACGCAAGGCGGCGAGTTCGCGAAGATCGTCCAGGATTATCCGGATGACCCGATCGCGCCGTGGGCCGAGCTGTACGCCGGCATCGCCGCGGTCAAGGTGCGCGACTTCGCGCAGGCCGACCAGCAGCTGCAGAAGGTGATCGACGGCAACGCCGATGCCGGGCTCGTCCAGCGCGCGCAGCTGTTCCTCGGCATCGCGAAGAACTACGAGGGCGACGCGCGGCGCGCGCGCGAGCTGCTCGTCA
>JBLMXA010000291.1:0-3782 GCA_050257515.1 Acidobacteriota bacterium
CTCGCGCGCGTGACCAGCGCGACGCGCGCCGCGAACCGGATCGCGATCACGCGCGCGACGAGGTACGCGAGCGGCAGCACCCACACGATGCCCTCGATCGGGTGCCACATCGCGCCGCCGAAGATCATCAGCATCGCGAGCGCGGGCCGCTCGAGCCGCTCCATCACCTGGCCGAGTGCTTCCTGCTGCCGCGAGATCACGGACACCGTCGCGCCGGCAGCCGCGCACGTGAACAGCGGCGAGATGCCGAGCGCGGCGGCGAGCCCGCTGGTGAGGATGATGACGCCGCACGACGCGAGGAACGTGCGGTCGTCGTCCGCGGAGGCACGGCCGAGGAAGATCCGGAACAGCACGCCGCACGCGATGCCGAGCAGCAGGATCGCCGCGAGCCACTGCAGCTCGGTGACGCCGAGCCGCGTCGACTCGATCGAGGCGCGCCGCCACGCGAGCGTCGCGCCCGCGATCACGACGGCGACGAAGTTGCCGCTCGCGGCGAGCCCGCGCACCAGCTCGGTCACCGAGCCGGCGGACGCGGTGCGCGCGGCGACGAGATCGATCGCCATCGCCGACACCGCCGGCGCGGCGGCGCCGAGCCCGAGCGCGAGCCACAGCCGCTGCTCGTAGAGCGCATCCGGCGCGTACTCCGTCGACAGCAGGGCGTAGATCGCCGCGGCGACGCCCGCCGCGGTCACGAGCGCGAGCAGCGCGCCGACCTGCAGCGCGCCGGTGCCACGCAGGTGCTTGCGCAGGTGCAGGCCGAGCGAGAACCCGGCGAGGCCGAGGATCACCGACACGATCGGATCGAGCAGCCGAAGCACGTCGCGATCGAGCAGCCCGGTGACCAGCGGACCGGCGACCACGCCGACGAGCAGGTACTCGACGCCGGACAGCGCGAGTCGACCGCGGCCCCAGCGATGGAGCGCGGCGGTCGTCGCGACGCTGAACACGACCACGGCGACGACGATGATCGGGAGAGAGAGACCGTGCTCGTTCACCCCTGCCCGATGCTAACGCGACTCATGAACGCCAGTCGCGGCGCTTGGGGCACAAACGAGTGCCGATTGACGCGCTGCACACCACCAATTGTGAAGGATTTCGATGCGCCCGAGCGCCAGCCGGTCAGCGCGCACTAACAAGGATCACCGGCACGAGCGATCCGCGCCGCTCACGCTCCTGGCCCATGCACAACAAGACCATCCTGCTCCTGCTCTCCGCCTCGCTGTGTGCCTGCGTTGCCGATACCGCCGACGATACCGACAGCGATGCGCAGTCGATCGCGGTCGACAACGCGGCGAACGCCAAGAAGCACGTGATGCCGACCGTCGATCACATCCGGCGCGCCGAGATCGGCGCCGTCGTCGATAACGGCAACGGCATCCAGTATCACGGCGGCTCGGTGATGACGTCGACGCACAACGTCGCGTTCTTCATCTGGTACGGCAACTGGTCGAACAACACCGCGCCGGCGATCCTCACGAACTTCATGAAGCACCTCCCCGGCTCGCCGTACTTCAACATCAACTCGACGTACACGAACCGCGCGGGCACCGCGATCACCAACTCCGTCAAGTTCGGCGGCTCGATCAACGACAACTACTCGCACGGCACGACGCTCGACGATAACGCGGTCCAGGCGATCGTCAGCGACGCGGTCACCGGCGGCAAGCTGCCGAGGAGCGCGAACGGGATCTACTTCGTGCTGACGAGCTCCGACGTGACGGAGTCGTCCGGGTTCTGCTCGCAGTACTGCGGCTGGCACTACTACGGCGCGATCGCGGGCACGCGCCTCAAGTACGCGTTCATCGGCAACCCGGATCAGTGCCCGACGTCGTGCGCGGTCCAGACCACCTCGCCGAACGACAACGCCGGCGCCGACGGCATGGCCTCGATCATCGCGCACGAGCTCGAGGAGACGGTGACGGACCCGTACGTCTCGGCGTGGTACGACGCGTCGGGCGAGGAGAACGGCGACAAGTGCGCGTGGACGTTCGGCACGGAGTCGAGCGCGGCGAACGGCTCGCAGTACAACATCACGCTGAACGGGATGAACTACCTGATCCAGCAGAACTGGGTGGACGCGAACGGCGGGTCCTGCGCGATGTCGTTCTAGGCGCGGGAACACTCCCGCGTCCCGTGGCATGCCACGGGGGATGCGGAACCTCGTCATCGCACTCGTGCTCGCCGGTCGGCTCGCGCAGGCCGGCACGTGTCCCGGCAACGCGCTGGTCACGCTCGACGACGGCGCGATCGTCAACGTCGAGTGGCCCGAACGCACGGCGAGCGAGGTGCGCGGCCGTGCGATCACGAACGCGACGCAGCTGACCGAGTACCAGCTCGCGCTGCGCCCCGACGGCTCGGTGTCGGACGCGTACACGACCGCGCGCACGCTCGAGGGCAAGCCCGCGGACCGCCGCCTGTCGGTCGCCGCCGGCGCCGTGTTCTGGTCGGACAAGCTGCCGAGCACGCTCGAGCAGATCGTGCTGCGCGCGCGGGCGGCCGGCGCCGCCAGCGAGCGCGTCGCGCTCGTCGCCGCGAGCAAGGACGTGCCGCACGCCGCGCAGGTCGAGCGCATCGACGCCGACGACTACTCGGTCGACCTCGGCCCGCGCCGCTACGACGTGATCGTCGACGATCAGGGCTGCCTGCTCGGCGCGACCCTGGCGGCCTACGGGATCACGATCGAGCGCCGGCAGGTCGCCGCCGACGCCTACCCGCTCGAGGGCGCGTACACCGCTCCGCACGGTGCGCCGTACACCGCGACCGAGGTCAAGATCGCCGCGCCGCAGGGTCACGTGCTCGCAGGCACGCTGACCCGCCCGACGCGCGGCGGCCGCGTGCCCGCGGTCGTGATGATCACCGGGATCTCGAAGCACGAGCGCAACGAGGGCAACCCGCCGTACACGCCGTTTCGCGACCTCGCCGACGTGCTCGGGCGCGCCGGCATCGCCGTGCTGCGCGTCGACGATCGCGGCGTCGGCGCGTCGACCGGCGACTTCGCCAAGGCGACCAGCTTCGACGAGGCCGACGACGTGCGCAGCGAGCTCGCGTGGCTGCGCGAGCAGCCCGGCATCGATCCGAAGCGCCTCGGGCTCGTCGGCCACAGCGAGGGCGGCTTCATCGCGCTCGTCGTCGCCGCCGGCGATCCGTCGCTCGCCGCGATCGTCTTGCTCGCGGGATCGGGCGTGCCCGGCGAGCAGCTGAACACGTGGCAGACGATCCAGGCGGTGAACCACGATCCGTCGATCGCGCCCGCCGCGCGCGAGGCCGAGATCGCGAAGCAGCTCGCAGATCGCCACGACTGGTCGCCGCGCGACGTCGCGTTCGTCGCCGCCGATCCGGCCGACTACGCGCGCAAGGTGAAGACACCGACGCTGCTCGTGCAGGGCGGCAGCGACCTGCACGTCCCGCCGCGCTCCGCCGAACGGCTGGTCGCGACGATGCGCGCGGCCGGCAACCGCGACGTCACCGCCCGCATCATCCCGCACCTCAGCCACACGCTGAGTCCCGACGTGATCGGCAGCGTCCAGGCGTGGAGCTGGCTGCCGAGCCGGCGCCTGTCGAACGAGCTGCTCGCCACCGTGCGCGACTGGCTCGCCGGCGAGCTGACCGCGCGCTAGCAAAAACTTGCGACGAACCAGCCTCGCTCCGAGAGTGCGACGCCATGCACGTCATCGCGGTCGCGAACCGCAAAGGCGGCGTCGGCAAGTCGTCGCTCGCCACGAACCTCGCTGCAGCGCTCGCCGAGCTGGACCGCCGGGTGCTGCTGATCGACATGGACTCGC
>JBLMXA010000292.1:0-4101 GCA_050257515.1 Acidobacteriota bacterium
CGCCGCCGCGAGGCCGCGGCGCTGCAGCGGGTGATCGCGGGCGGCGGCGACCCGATCGTCGCGACCGGCGGTGGCTGCGCGGCCTACGCCGACAACCTCGACCGCATGCGCGCCGCCGACATCGTGATCGCGCTGCACGTCGACGCGGCCCAGACGGTGCAGCGCGCGAGCGGCGGACCGGAACGGCCGCTGCTCAAGCAGGCCGAGGAGCTCGCGGTGCGCCGCGCGCCGATCTACCGCCGCGCGCACGCGGTCATCGACACGACGAGCCGCACGATCGACGAGGTCGCCGAACGCGTGTTGTTCGCCGAGAAGTACCCCGAAGGCGACGACGTGGTCGTCGAGCTCGGCGGTCGCAGCTATCGCGTCACGTTCGCGAATGGGTTCGCGATCCGGGGTTCGCTCGGCAGCCACAAGTTCGTCGTGATCACGGATCGCAACGTCGCGCGGCATTACCGCCTGCGCCACGAGACGATCGAGATCGAGCCCGGCGAGGCGAGCAAGTCCTTCGCGACCTACGAGCGACTGTGCAACGAGCTGGTCGCGCGCGGGCTCGATCGGCACTCGACGATCCTCGCGCTCGGCGGCGGCGTCGTCGGCGATCTCGCCGGCTTCGTCGCGGCGACGCTGTTCCGCGGCATCGACATCATCCAGGTGCCGACCACGCTCGTCGCGATGACCGACTCGGCGATCGGCGGCAAGACCGCCATCGACCTGCCGGCGGGGAAGAACCTGGTCGGCGCGTTCCATCAGCCGAAGGCGGTGGAGGTCAACCTCGCGACCCTCGCCACGCTGCCCGAGCGCGAGCGCCGTGCCGGCTTCGGCGAGCTGTGGAAGTACGCGCTGCTCGACGGCCCCGAGCTGTGGCGCGCGATCGACGCCTGCACGGCGTGGGCCACCTCGGGCGGGCCGGCGCCGCCCGAGCTGCGCGACGTGATCCGCGCGTGCGTCGCGTACAAGGCGCAGATCGTGTCGCGCGACGAGCGCGAGCGGACCGGCCACCGCGCGCTGCTCAACCTCGGCCACACGATCGGCCACGCGATCGAGTCGGATTCCGGCATGCACCACGGCGAGGCGGTCGGCCTCGGCCTGGTCGCCGCGGCGCGGGTCTCGGCCGCGCTCGGCCTGGCCCGCCCGGAGCTCGAGGCCGAGATCGTCGCCGCCCTGCAGCGGACGGGCCTGCCGAGCGGCGTCGAGCCCTACCTGCGCGACGACGTGCTCGCCCGGGTCGGGGTCGACAAGAAGCGGGTCGCGGACAAGGTCCGGTTCATCGCGATTCGCGAGGTGGGGCGATGTGAGCCCGTCGAGATCACGATCACCGACCTTCGAAGAATTTTGCGTCGCAACGACGCGCCTTGATACGATTTTTGGCTGGAGGCTCTGCCCATGCTTCGACGTCTCACGATCCTGGCGCTTGCACTGCCCGCGTGCACCGCGAGCAATAGCGCCGACAACCCGATGATCGTGCTCGGCAACTCTGCGCTCGTCGCGGGCACGATCACGTGCACGTTCACCGGCGACGTCTCGCAGCCGACGCTCTCGCAGGGCATGATCGCGTCGCAGTCGCCCGAGCCGTACCTGCTGACGCCGCTGCTCCAGAGCCGGCTCACCGCGCTGATGAACCAGGAGCTGACGAAGACGATCTCGATCCAGGGCGCCGACGTCACGCTCAGCGCCGTGAGCGCCGGCGCGCCGGCGCTGCCGGACACGAGCTTCCAGGTGCTCGCCGCGGGCTTCCTCGCGCCCAACGGCGGCACTGCGAACATCTCGTTCGACCTGATCCCGGTGACCGATCTCAAGGCGATCGACGCCGCGCTCGGCACGACGCCGGGCAGCGTGATCGTCCAGGCGAGCATCAAGGTGCACGGCGAGCTCGGCGGCGATCGAGTCGAGTCCGAGCCGTTCGTCTACGGCGTCACGGTTTGCAACAACTGCGTCATCGTCAACAACGGGACGTGCCCGGTGAAGACCGCGATGGTGCGCGCCGGCAACCCGTGCAACATCTTCCAGGACGGCGCGGTCGATTGCTGCGAGCTGAACGGCGTCCTCGAGTGTCCCGGCCCGACGATGTAAAAAGGCCCGCTGGCCTGGCAAACGCGCCCGTGATCGCAGTACCTTCGAAGACGAGGGGTTCCCTTGTTCGCTGACACTCTCAGGAAAGTCGTCGACAACGTCGACGGAGGCATCGCCGCGGTGATCATGGGTCTCGACGGGATCCCCGTCGAGTCGTACGTGCGCCAGAGCGACAAGGTCGACGTCAACACCGTCGGCATGGAGTTCTCGTTCATCCTCACGCAGGTGAGGAAGGCGGGAGACAGCCTGCAGGTCGGCGGCCTCGAGGAGCTGACCGTCAAGGCGCAGCACCTGATGCTCGTGTGCCGCATGCTGTCGGCACAGTACTTCGTCGCGATCGCGATGGCGCCCGAGGCGAACTGGGGCAAGGCGCGCTACCTGACGAGGCTCGCGACGCCGGCACTCGTCGCCAACTTGTGATCCGCGTCCAGGTCCTTCACGGTCCGAACCTGAACCTGCTCGGCACCCGCGATCCCGCGGTGTACGGCACGACCACGCTCGCCGAGATCGATGCCGAGCTCGCGCGCCGCGCGAAGGCCCGCGGCGCCGAGGTGCGCTGCGCCCAGAGCAACGTCGAGGGCGAGCTCGTCACGCTGATCCAGCGCGCGAAGGGCTGGGCCGATGCCATCGTGATCAACCCCGGCGGCTACACGCACACGTCGGTCGCGATCCGCGACGCGATCGATGCCGTCGCGATCCCGACGATCGAGGTTCACCTGTCGAACATCCACGCGCGCGAGGAGTTCCGCTCGCAATCGCTGACCGCGGCGCGCTGCGTCGGACAGATCTGCGGCTTCGGCGCACAAAGCTATTACCTGGGACTGGACGCGGCCCTGGCACATGTGGAAGCTACGAGGCGTTCTCATGGCCAAGCAGGGAAAGCATCGCGAGACAAACGGCGCTGACGAGCACGAGCACGAGCTCGTCGCGATGGCGCGCGGGCTCGCCGAGATCGTCGCGGCTCACAACCTCAGCGAGCTGATCGTCGACACCAAGGAAACGACGCTCACGATCCGCCGCGGTGGCGGCGCGATCGCGGCCATGCCGATGGCGCTGCCGCAGGCGGTGCCGATGCACCTGCCCGCACCCGCCGCGCCGGCGGCGCACGCACCCGCGCCGGTGGCGCCGAGCGCGCCGCTCCAGCCGGTCCCGCAGGTCGAGGACAAGGCGCACGTCGTCACCTCGCCGTTCGTCGGCACGTTCTATCGCAAGCCGAACCCGGACTCGCCGGCGTACGTCTCGCTCAACGACAAGATCGACAAGGGCCAGGTGCTGTGCATCGTCGAGGCGATGAAGCTGATGAACGAGATCGAGGCCGACGTCGCCGGCACGATCGTCGGGATCCTCGTCGAGGACGGCGCGCCGGTCGAGTACGGCCAGCCGCTGTTCAAGATCGCGACCTGAGGGCTGAACATGTTCAAGAAGGTCCTCGTCGCCAATCGCGGTGAGATCGCACTGCGGGTCATCCGCTGCCTGCGCGAGATGGGCCTGCAGTCGGTCGCGGTGCACTCGACCGCCGACACCGATGCGCTGCACGTCAAGTTCGCCGACGAGGCGGTGTGCATCGGCCCGCCGCCGTCGCGCGGCAGCTACCTCAACGTGCCGATGATCATCTCGGCCGCCGAGGTCACCGGCGCCGACGCGGTCCACCCCGGCTACGGCTTTCTGTCCGAGAACGCCGAGTTCGCCGACGTCTGCCGCAAGTGCAAGCTGACGTGGATCGGCCCACCGCCCGACGCGATGCGCCTGATGGGCGACAAGATCCGCGCGCGCGAGGCGATGGCGAAGGCCGGCGTGCCGATGCTGCCCGGCTCGAGCGGCCTCGCCGACGAGGTGTCGCTGTTCGAGGCGGCCGAGCGGATCGGGTTTCCGGTGATCCTCAAGGCGAGCGCCGGCGGCGGCGGGCGCGGCATGAAGATCGTCTACGAGAAGGACAAGCTGCTCGAGGCGTGGGCGATGGGGCGCACCGAGGCGCAGGCCGCGTTCGGCAACCCCGAGATGTTCATGGAGCGGTACTGTCAGAGGCCG
>JBLMXA010000293.1:0-9530 GCA_050257515.1 Acidobacteriota bacterium
GCCGTGTACTCGAGCTCGATGCCGGTCTTCGCCGCGCGCAGCATCAGGCCGCCGCGGCTCATGTCGCCGCGGCCGACGAACGCCGCCGGGAACGCGAGCCGCTTGCCGAGCACGTCGAGCAGCGCGGTCGTGTACTTGCCGGTCGCGATGCTGCCGAGCAGCACGATCGGGTCGCGCGCGGGCAGCCGCTTCGCGTGGCGGCGCAGCGGCCGCACGAACGCGTCGCTCTCGACGTCGACCTCGCCCATCGCGCGCAGCTCCGCCGCGGTGATCAGGGTCTCGGGCGCGAGCAGCCCGGCCCCAGGCGCCATCACGAGCGCGCGGCCGAACGCGGTGCCGTACGCGAGCTTGCCGCGGAAGTACAGCGCGGACAGCCACGCGAACACGTCGCCGACCGGCGCGCCGCGCCCGCGCAGCTGCTCGCCGAGCGCGGACCGGCTCGACGTCGCGAGCATGTCGGCGCGCCGCCCGCTGCAGCGCGCGGGGCTCAGCAGGAACACCGTCGGCATCGCGCGGGAGTGTAGCTCACGCGCACGCGACCATCACGGCATGCGAGTGATCGGCATCGAACGACGACGTCGTCATGATCGCGCGGTCCTGCTGCAGCGAGGCGAAGTCGGCCGCGCGCAGGACGACGGTGTGATCGTGATCGGACGTGCCCTGGATGTGATACGTGACGTCGACGCCGGCCGCGACGTCCTGCATCGGCACGACGAGCACGTGGCCGTGGTTGTCGCCGATCGTCGAGGACGTGCCGTCCATCGCGCACCTCCCGGCCGCCGAGCCGCCGGGCCGCGCGTCGACGCCGGGGCCGCCGTCGGGGGTGGGCGTGGGCGACCCGCCGCAGGCCGAGAGCACGGTGAGCCCGAACGTCGCAGCGCTCAGCTCGAGCGCACGTCGCAGGAACTGCTTGCGGGTCATCATGGCGTCTCGAACGTTGCAGTGCCGATGCCAGAAAGTGTTACGCTCGACGAAGCATGACCGCGGGCAGGTCTGTGTCGCAGACGTGCGCGAGCTGCGGGGTCGCCCTGCGCCCGGGCGCGACGTTCTGTCCCAGCTGCGGCACGGGGGTCCCCGATGCCGAGGCCGACGCGCCGCCCGCCGATCCGCTGATCGGCAACGTGCTCGCCCAGAAGTTCCGCATCCACTCGGTGCTCGGCGAAGGCGGCATGGGCCGCGTCTACAAGGCCGAGCAGCTCCCGCTCGGCATCGACGTCGTCATCAAGGTCCTCCACCCGCAGCTGTGCGCGGATCCGGTGATCGTGAGGCGCTTCTTCCGCGAGGCGCAGGCGGCATCGCGGCTGCGCCACCCGAACAGCGTCGGCGTGCTCGACTTCGGCGACTCCGACGGCACGCTCTACATCGCGATGGAGTTCCTGCGCGGCCGCACGCTCGCGCACGTGCTCGAGCAGGACGGCGTGTTCGATCCCAAGCGCGCGGTGCGCGTGATCAACCAGGTGCTCGACGTGCTCGAGGCCGCGCACCGCATGAGCATCATCCACCGCGACCTCAAGCCCGACAACATCATGGTCGAGGACCTGCCGACGCAGCGCGACTTCGTCAAGGTGCTCGACTTCGGCATCGCGAAGATCGTCGAGCGCGACGGCGGCGGCACGAAGCTGACGCAGACCGGCATGATCTTCGGCACGCCGCAGTACATGGCGCCCGAACAGGCGACCGAGGGACAGATCGACGGCCGCACCGATCTCTACTCGGTCGGCGTGGTGCTGTTCGAGCTGCTGACTGGTACCGTGCCGTTCCGGTCGACCAGCCTCGCCGGCCTGCTCGCGGACCTCGTCAGCAAGCCGCCGCCGCCGATCCTGACGATCCGCCCCGACGTGCCGCCGAAGCTCGCGGCGCTCGTCGACAGCGCGCTCTCGAAGGATCCGGCGCAGCGCCCGCAGCAGGCGCTCGAGCTCAAGCTCGCGCTCGAGGCCGTCGTGCGGCCCGCGACCCGCGACCGTCCCGGCGAGCCAGGCAAGCTGCCGTGCCCGGCCTGTGGCCAGCCGGTGCCCGCGAACGCGAAGTTCTGCGGCGAGTGCGGCGCGTCGACCGTGCTCGCGACCGCGACCCAGGTCGGCAACGACAAGTTCGCCGACCTGCGGCGGTTCCTGCCGCCGGGCGTGGTCGATGACCTGGCGCAGATGCGCGTGCGCGGCGCGGGCGAGAAGCGCGAGATCGTCGTCGCGGTCGTCGATCTCGGCGGCGCCGGCGACGGCGAGGCCGCCGAGCGCGTGCTCGGCGAGCTGTACACGGGGCTGTCGACCATCGCGCTGCGCCGCGGCGGCACGCTCGAGCGACGCACCGGCGCCGGTGCGATCGTCACGTTCGGGCTCGTCGCGCTGCACGCCGACGATGCCGAGCGCGCGGTCGCCGCCGCGCTCGAGGCCAAGGAGCTGATCGCGAGCTTGAACCGCAAGCTCCCGCAGCCGCTCGAGGCGACGTGGGCGATCCACGGCGGCATGGCCGTCGTCGAGCAGAACGATCGCGCCGCGAGCTACGCGCCGATCGGCGACACGGTCGAGCTGCCGACGCGGCTCGCCGCGACGATCGCGGCCGGCAAGATCGTCGTGTCGGAGCGGATCCGCGCCGCGCTGCGCGATCACGTGCTGCTGCGCGACATGGAAGCGGTGCGGCTCAAGGGCCGCTCGACCGCGGTCGCGACGTTCGAGGTGGTCGCGATGCGGACCGTCGTCGAGGCACGCGGCGCACTCGCACGTCCGCCGACCGTCGGTCGCGACGCGCTGCTCGACGCGATCGTGCGCGTCGCCGACGAGTCGAAGCGCGGGCGCGCGATCCACGTCGTCGGCGAGCCGGGTGCAGGCAAGACGCGGCTCGTCGAGGAGCTCGCCGCGCGCTGGAAGACCGGCAACCAGATCGCGATCGTCGCGTCGGCGCGCGAGCGCACGCTTCGCATCGAGCCGGCGGTCGCGCGCATCCTCGAGACGTTCGGCGGCAGCATCGACGGGTTCCGCGCGATCGGCATGTCAGCCTCGGAGATCCGCGCGCTCGTCCGCCACGCCGAAGGCACGAGTGGCTCGGCCGGCCTCGGCGAGGCGGAGGAGCGCATCGCGGTGCTCGCGGCCCTGCGCAGCGGGCTCGAGCGCCTTGCCGCGCGCGTGCCGGTCGCGCTCATCGTCGACGACTTGCACGCCGCCGGCCCGATCACGTCGGCGCTGGTCGGCCGCGGGGTCGTCGAGCCGATCCCGCGCGTCACCGTCGTCACGACCGCGCGGCCCGGCTACCAGGCGCCGTGGGACGCATCGCGCGCGGCCGCGGCCGGCCTGCAGGCGCTCGTGCTGCCGCCGCTGCCCGACGAAGCGATCGCGCAGCTCGTCGCGGGCGCGCTGGCGCCGACGCCACCGCCGAACGAGCTCGTCGTCGCGGTCTCCGCGCGTGCGGCAGGATCGCCGCTGATCGCGCTCGAGGTGCTGCGCACGATGGTCGATGGCGGCGCGCTCAGCTCGGTCGGCGGCCGGTGGACGATCACGGGCGATCTCGCCGCCGCCGCACGTCCGGACAGCCTGCGTGCGCTGCTCGCCGCGCGGATCGATGCGCTGCCGGCGCGCGCGCGCGACGTGCTCGCGTGCGCGACCGTGTTCGGCGACGAGCTGCCGCTCGAGCTGCTGCGCCATATCGCGGCGAACGCGCTGTCCGGCGGCGATCCGATCGATCGCGAGGTCCAGCTGCTCGTCGCGCGCGGGCTGCTCGCCGACCACGACGAGCTCGTGCGCTTCGTCGAGTCGAGCGCGCGCGAGGCGTTCTACGAGCGGCTGTCGCGCGACGCGCGCACGCGCCTGCACCGCGCGATCGCGACCGCGCTCGACGCCACGCCCGAGCTGACCGTCGCCGAGGAGGTGGTCGCCGATCACTACCTGCAGGGTGGCGACGCGGCGAAGGCGCTCGACTGGCTCGCGCGCGCGACCGGCAGCGCGCTGCGCTCGGGCCAGCGCCAGCGAGCGGCGGCCGCGCTGCGCCGCGCTCGCGAGCTCGCGCGCGACACGCGTCAGGGCCAGGCGCGCGACCGCCGGCTCGCCGAGGACAGCCTCGAGCTCGGCGAGCTGCTGCTCGAGCTCGGCGAGCTCGCGAGCGTGCGCGCGATCGCGAGCGAGGGGCTCGCCGCCGCGCACGCCGACGACGATCCCGGCCTGATCGCGCGCCTGCAGCGGCTGCGTGGCCGCGCGAGCCTCGCGACCGGCGACGTCGATGCCGCACTGCTCGATCTCGATGCGGCGCTCAACGGCGCGCTGTCGCTGCGCGATCGCGTGCTGATCGCCGAGCTGCACGCCGATCTCGGCGAGGCGCGCGAGAAGAAGGGCGAGCTCCCGCGCGCGATCGAGTACATGATGAACGCGCTCGAGCTCGCGCAGGGTACGTCTCAGCACGACATGCGGCGGCTCGCGTTGCGTCTGCTCACCGGCCTGGGCCGCGTGTGCGTGCGCCACAAGGAGCTCGATCGCGCGCAGCGGTTCCTGCAGCAGGGCCTCGAGCTGTCCGACGTGCTCGACGACAAGCTCGGCGCCGCGCGCGTGCTCAACAACCTCGCCGGCGTCTACCACGCGCGCGGCGACTTCTCGACCGCGATCCGGTTCGTGCGCCGCGCGCTCGATCTGTCGCGTGAGGTCGGCGATCTCGTCGGCATCACGCGCCAGCTCAGTAACCTCGGCACGCTGCACGTCGCGATGGGCGATTTGCCGCAGGCGGCGAGTCTGTTCGACCAGGCGCTGCAGACCGCGACGCGCGCGGGATGGCGCGAGGGCATCGCCTCCGCGACCGCCGCGAAGGACCGGCTCAGGGGACATCCGTGAGCTCGGCGGCGAGCGAGACCGAACTCGCGGATGTCCCCTAACTCAGCAAGAACGCCGGCGCGTTGATCTCGTACATCTCGCCGTCGATGCACTGCGTGATGCGCAGCCGCGGATCCGCGCCGAGATCGACGAGCGCGCCATCGACGATCGAGCCATCGACCTCGCGCACGATCTTGACGCGCGGCCGGAGCACGCCGGCGCCCTCTTTCGGCGTCTCGACGACGACCGCGGCGCGCCCGTCGCTGAGCGCGACCGTCGAGCCCACCGGGAACACGCCGAGCGCGTTGACGAGCAGCTTGACCGCGACCGGATCGTAGCGGCGCCCGGACTCGGCCATGATCACGCGCAGCGCCTCGTCGGCGAGCAGCGACGGCCGCTCGCGCAGGTGGGTCGTCAGCAGGCTGTAGGAGTGCGCGACCGACACGAGCTTCGTGCGCGCGCCGATGTCGAACGCGTACGGCGTGTCGCCCTGCGGCTCGCCGCGGCGCGACGCCCACCGCCGCACCTCGTGCGCGACGACCACGCGTGCCATCATGCGATCGCCGACGGTGCCCGACGTCACGAGCTTGCGCACGGTCTCGAGCGCGTACTGGCGCTCCGCGAGCGAGAAGTTGCCCGGATCGGCGACGGCGAACGCGCGCCCGAGATCGTGGAAGCCCGCCTCCATCGCGAGCTGGGCGATCAGCCGCCGCGGCAGCTCGAGCGAGCGTGCCGCGCACACCGTGAACACCGCGGTGTTCGCGAGGTGATGCGCGAGCGTCAGCTTGTGGCGCTTGAGGTGCGCGAGCGCGAGCAGCACCGAGCCCGCCTCCTGCGCGACCGACACCATCTCCTGGAGCGGGCGCTTGATCCACAGCGGGCGCAGCCGGCGGCCCTGGCGCAGCGAATCGATCACCTCGTTCAGCGTGATCGCCGTCGTCGCGTACGCGCGCAGCGCGCGGAACTTCGCGGTCACCGCGAGCGCGTTCTTGGTGCCCGCACCCTTGGTCGCCGAGATCCGGATCTTCGGCAGCTGCGTCTTCGTGAACTCGGTGAAGTCACCGCCGGGACCGACGCAGCGCTTGAACAGCGCGACCATCTCGATCCAGTTGTCGAGCGTGGTCTTGTCGATCGCCGAGATCGCCGTGAAGCCGAGCGTCGTGAAGATCGCGAGCAGGTACTCGCTCTGATCGTAGAGCCCGCTGTCGAGCTTGATCAGGACGCGGTTGACGTAGGCGCCCTCGGCGAGCAGCTCGAGGCTCGCGACGTCGTCGACCTGGTCGTGGATGCGGTTCGCCAGCGACGACACGCGCTCGCACGCGTTGCGCAGGGTGTCGTTGTTCGTCTCGTACACGAACGCGCACTTGAACAGCACGTACATCGCGCGCAGGTACTCGCGATAGATGCCCATCGACTGGCCATCGCGCAGCTCTTCCTGCTGGAGCTCAGCCATGGCCTGGCCCCTTGGGCTTGAAGGAGATCACGGGCGGCTCGGTCGGATTCTTCGCGCGCAGCGGCGCGGGCGCGGGCGCGACCTCCGGCGGGCGGTCGAAGATGTCGAGCGCCTCGGCGCACGCCTCGTTGAGCGCCGAGCGTGCCATCTTCGCCTTCGCGAGCTTCTCGATGACCGCGCGCGCCGGCTCGTACTTGATCATCGCGAGCGCCTTCGCCGCCGCCGCCCGTTCCTCGTCGATGCGCGCCGCCATCATCAGGTTGCGCTGGCCCAGCTTGTCGAGCAGCTCGGGCGCGGCCTTGTCGCCGCCGAGCTTGGCGTACGCGAAGAACAGGCGCGCCTTCTCGGTGCCGTCGAGCTTCGCGAACTCGTCGGCGTGGATCGAGTCCTTGATCCACGCGTCGGCGCCGGTCGGCGCGACCGCGACGACCGCGTCGAGCGCGTGGCCGCGAACGACCGAGTCCTTGTCACGCAGCGCCTGACGCAGCCGCCGCGCGACCGCATCGCGAGGGGCGACCTCGGCGAACAGCCGGAGCGCGCTGCCGCGCACCTGCGGCGAGCCATGGCGGCAGCCCTCGTCGAGGAGCGCGACCGCGCGATCGGTGCCGATCTTGCGGATCAGGTACAGCAGGTCGAGTGCGAGCTCCTCCGACGCGCTCGCCATGATCGCGTGCGTCGCGTCGAGCACGCTCGGCCCCCACGTCGCGAGCGTGTCGCACACCGTGCGCCGCCGCTTGCGCTCGCCGACCTCGCCGAGCGAGCGCAGCAGCGCCGGGGCCGCCCGCCGCGGCAGCGCCTCGACGAGCGAGTACACGCCGGCGAGCTGGTCGTCTTCCTGCTTCGCGAGCGCGCCGATCACCGCGGTGATCACCGCGTCCGCAGACATCGCGACGTCGACGCGCGCGATCAGCTCGGGGCGCGCAGGCTTGCCGCCGCGGTTCTCGAGCACGACCGCGGCATGGCGGCGCAGCGCCGCCGCGCGCGCGAACTCCTCGCGCACGACGGTGGCGGTGAAGAACTGCTCGATGCGCAGGCACAGGATCTCGACATCCGGGTTGCCGCCGTCGGTCGCCAGCGCGCGCACGAGCGCCTCGAGAAACTTGTCGAGCAGCTCGGGCTCGGACTTGATGTTGTCGGCGAACGCCGCGCGATCGGCGGGCGGGATCGCGAACACCGGCACCTTGCGCTCGTCGATGCGCGCCGGGAGCTCGTCGAGCGCGCCGAGGTTCTCCTGCGCGAGGAACGTCAGGTCGGCCTTCGACAGCGCGATGCTCTTGAGCCGCTTCGCGACGTCGATGTCGCGTGCGAGCTTGGCCGACGTGCTGCTCGCCTGCGCGAGCTCCTTCATCATGCCGACCGTGACGATCTCGCGGATGCGGTCCATGCGCTGCGCGACCGCGGCCTCGCCGGCCGCACCGCCGACGAACGTATCGATCGCCGCGTAGCTGATGTTCGCGAGATCGAGGTCCCACAGGAACGTGACCGCGTCGTCCTCGCCGTCGTCGGAGTCGTCGTCCGGCTTCATCGCGGCGAGCGCGACGAGCGCGCGGAAGAACGCGATCAGCTCGTCGCGCGCGAGCTCGTCGCCGAACGTCAGCTCGCGGATGCCGTCGCGATACAGCGGGTACCACAGGTTCTGCTCGGCGCGCTCGACCTCGTAGAGCGGCGCGCCGTCGAAGTTGATGCCGCGCGCGGTGACCTCGACGTCGAGCGCACCGAACCGCCCGAGGTGCGCGCGCATCTTGTCGTCGAGCGTGCCGAGGAACCGCTCGCGTGTCGGGTGGCCGTCGGCATACATGCGGCACGACTTGAAGTACGTCTCGCACGCCGACAGCACCTGGCGCGCCGACTCGAGCAGCGCCTCGTCGGGTGCGGCCGCGGGCTCGGCGGCCTCGCGGACGCGCGCGAGATCGGCCGCGGCGGCCTGTGCGCCCGACATCCCGGCGATCGCACGCAATCGCTTGCCGCGCATGGTTTGCGTCAGCATAAGAGCGTTCCTGCACGATCCGCAAGCGTTTCGGCCCGGCGCTCGCGATCCTGCGGCGTTCGCGTGGCACCGACGATGCTGCAGTGCGAGGCATGAAGATCATCGAGAATGTCGGACCGATCGACCGCATCGCGCGCGTCGTGATCGGCGTCGCGCTGCTCGCGCTCGTGTTCGTCGGCCCGCACACGCTGTGGGGCCTGTTCGGCCTGGTGCCGCTCGCGACGGGGATCTGGGGCTACTGCCCGCTGTACCAGGTGCTCCACCTGGAACGTCCGCTGCACTTGCGGCGGTCATGGAAGAGCTGAGCAGGAACAATCCCGAGAAGCTGCTCGACGTCCTGTGCGAACGGCTGACGTTCGAACGCGCGGGCGTGCGCATCTACGACGCGATCATCGCGAAGCTCGAGGCGTCGAACTCGATCGAGGTGCACCGCACGCTGTACGCGATGCATCACTACCGCGATCAGGAGCAGGAGCACGAGAAATGGCTGGAGGCGCGGATCCGCGCGCTGGGCGGTGACGCGCGGGCCCGGACCGAGCACTCGGTGCTCGTCGAGAAGGAGGCGCAGGGCATCGAGTCGGTGATCCTGAACGGTGACAACGACCCGAGCCACCTGTTCCACGCGCTGCTCGCCGCCGAGCTGTCCGACCACGCCGGCTGGGAGCTGCTCGTCGCGCTCGCGGACGAGGCCGGCGATCGCGACGCGAAGCGGGAGTTCAAGAAGCGCCTGAAGCAGGAAGCGCAGCACCTCGAGTTCGTGCGGAAGTGCGTCGAGGGTTTCGCCTGCGCGAGCGTGCTCGGCGAGCCGCTGGAGATGCCGGTCGCTCCGTGATCTAAGATACGCGCGATGCGCCCGCTGCTCGTCGTGCTCGCGATCGGTTGTGCCTCGCCCAAGGCACCCCCGCCCGTCCCGCCATCGCCGAAGCCGGCGCCGATCGCCGAGCGATCGGAGCCGGTCGGCATGCCGGCGGGCTACGTCGAGATGAAGCCAGAACGCGTCGTGTCGCTCGGCGACGCCGACGCGCTGCTGCTGGTCGACGAGCCCGACAACCTCGTGCTGCCGATCTTCATCGGCGGCACCGAGGGCCAGTCGATCGACACCCGCATGCGCGGCGTCGAGCCGCCGCGGCCGCTCACGCACGACCTGCTCGATCACGTGCTGCAGAAGCTCCACGCACAGCTCGTCCAGGTGCAGATCGACGAGCTGCGCCGCAGCGACGAGGGCGGCGTGTACATCGGCTCGATCTTCCTGCGCGCGAACGGCCGGGTGATGAGGCTCGACGCGCGGCCGTCCGACGCGATC
>JBLMXA010000294.1:0-4701 GCA_050257515.1 Acidobacteriota bacterium
CGACGCACACGTGATCGCCCGCCTTGACGACGGTCAGCGTGCCGAGCGCGAAGTGGTCGCGCAGCGGCTTCTTGGTCGCCGGCATCACGGGCGGAGCCTCCGCCTCGGTGGAGTTCTAGTCATGCGCGCCCTCGTCATCCTCTGCATGCTCGCGAGCGTCGCGCACGCCGATCCGGCCGTGCTCGCGCTCGACGGCAAGGACATCTACGTCGAGCTCGGCGCGAAGGACGGCGTCGGCGCGGGCAGCGAGCTCGAGCTGCTGCACGAGATCGTCGCCACCGATCCGGTGACCAAGAAGCCGCTGCGCGACCACTTCGCGCTCGGCACGCTGACCGTCGTCAAGGCGGGCGATCACGTGTGCGTCGCGCGTGGCGACGACGAGCTCGCCAAGCGCGTGCTGCCGGGCGATCACGTGCGCCTGGTGTCGGCGAAGAGGACGTTCGTCGACCCCTGGGTGGAGCGCGTGGCCGCGAGCCAGCTGTCGCCGCCGGCTGCGCCCGTGCCCGGTGCACCGGCGATCGATCACGCGCAGCTCGCACGCGCGGCCTGGCAGGACACCCTCGGCCAGCCGCCGGAGGCGCGCATCACCCGCTGGCAGCAGCTGCTCGTCGCCGACCCGACCACGCCGTACGCCAAGGCGATCCACACCGAGATCGAGAGCCTCGACAAGCAGATCGCCGCGCGCGACGCGGCGCTCGCCCGCGCGCGGTCGGCCGCGCCGGCCGCGCAGAGCCCGCGCGTCGCCGATCTCGTGCGCCAGCTCGATGGCGGCGATGCGCTGCTGCTCGTCGCGCCGATCGATCACTCGGTGCCCGATCGACCGATCGAGCTCGCGTTCGTGGCGCGCTCGCCGGCGGAGCTCGCGCACGCGTGGCTGTACGTCCGCCACGCCGGCGAGCCCGGCTACCGGCGCATCGAGCTCCAGCGCGACGGCGACGCGTACCTGCGCGGCACGATCGATCGCGAGGTCGTGCGCGCGCCGAGCGTCGAGTGGTACGTCGAGGTGACGACGAGGGGCGACCACGAGACGGCGCCCGCGATCGGCAGCCAGCAGGCGCCCGAGGTGATCGAGGTCCAGCCCGTGATCACCGATCCGCCGCCGCAGCCCGATCGCTCGCACGTCGATCTGCACGTCGACTACGTCGACTGGACCGGCAAGCTGTCGGCCGGCTACGACCACTACTACGAGGCCGAGGCCGACTTCACGTACCGCTTCCTCGAGCCGGTGTACGCGGTGCGGCTCGGCTTCGGCACGCTGTCGGGCGTCGGCGGGCCGAAAGCGTACGTCAAGAACGACGGCTGCCTCGACGCGGACGGCATGTACCGCTGCACGGCGGTGACGTTCTCGTACGTCTACATGGAGATCGAGCACCGGCTCGCGAAGAACGTCGCCCTCATGCTGCGCCCGCAGTTCGGCTCGCTGACGACGAACGCGATGCAGACGTCGACGAACCCGTGCGATCAGCCCGACGCCGAGGCACAGGGCTGCCGGTTCCTCACCGGGTTCGGCCTGCGCGGGCGGCTGCGCCTCGGCGAGGAGGCCGGCACGAACCTCGTGCTCGGCGCCGGGTTCGCGCGCGGCGTCGGCACGCTGCTCGAGGCCGCGTACCACTGGCTGCCGAACGAGCAGGTGCCGGTGCAGATCACGGTGCAGGTCACCGATCAGCCGGTGATCGAGGATTTCGGCGTGCGCCTGATCGGCGACGTCGGCCTGCGCAAGCTCAAGTGGTTCTACCCGTCGCTGCGCGCGTCGTACCAGGCGCGCGACATCCACCACACCGGCGTGTCGGGCGGGCTCGCCATGAACTTCGACTGGTGATGACCATGAGGACGATCGCCATCGCTCTTGTCTTGTGGTCCGCGGTCGCCCGCGCCGAGGACGGCGCGCCGCACGCGCTCGTCGTGCACGTGCCGCCGGAATCGAGCGACGCGGGCGCGCCGATCGAGCTGGAGGCGCTGATCGACGCGCCGTACGCCGAGCAGCTGTCGGTGCGCTGGCGCGCGATCGGCGAGCCGGCGTGGCACGACGCGAAGTTCGAGCGGTCGAGCGCGGGCGGCTGGTACGCGATGCTGCCGCCGGCGGTGCCGCCCGGCATCGAGTACTTCATCCGCGGCACCGACGCGACCGGTGCCGAGATCGATCACTTCGCGTCCGCGCAGGCCCCGCATGTCGTGCACGTCGAGCCGTCGCTCTACGATCGCCTCGAGGTGCTCGATCGCGAGCGTCTCGAGAGCCGCACCGAGGAGGTGTCGTTCGACGTCGAGGCGCACCGGTTCGGCAACCAGTACAAGCTCGAGGACCAGTGGGTGCGCGGCGAGCTCGTCTACACGCACCGGTTCCTGCGGCTGCTCCACGAGGTCGGCTTCGGGTTCGGCTCGCTCCAGGGCAACGCGCCCGCGATGGTCGGCCCGATGTCGGACGCGCCGAACGATGGCCTGCGCTACGGCTTCGGCCAGGTGCGGCTGCGCGTGCACCCGTCGGTGTTCGTCGACGGCCGCGTCGGCATGGGCGTCGGCGAGCACGGCTTCGACGGCACGGTGCGCGGCGACGTGATCTTCGGCAAGCCGTGGCGGTCGTGCGTGCAGGTCGGCGCCGAGTACCTCGGCGAGCTCGGCCCGTCGACGTGGGCGCGCCTGCAGTGGGACACCGTGCCGCCGTTCCTGATGGGCGCGACCGCGATCTACAGCGACCTGCCGAACGCCAACGACGCGCTGTCGTCGACGATCCTCGCGTATGACATCGCCTACCGCATGGGCGCGCTGACCGTGCGCGCGTCGGTGTCGTACGGCTCGCGCGACGGCCCGGCACGCGTCGGCGGCGGGCTGGGCACGGCCGTCGACTTCTGAGCAGACACGCATTCTCGATCCCGTTTCCGGTTCCGCTTCACTGGTGAATTCCGGAATTCAATAGTGAAGCGGAACCGGAGACGGAATCGAGAATCCGCTCTGCAGCGTCAGTCGTCGTCCGCGAGCCACTTGTTGAGCGTCTTCGCGTCGACGCCGAGCTCGGCCGCGGTGCGCGCCTTGTGGCCATCGAGCTCGTCGAGCGCCCACCGCGCGTAACGGCGCTGCAGCTCGCGGATCGGGATCACCGGGCCGGAGAACGTCGCGCCGTCGCCGGTGGTCGGCGTCGCGCGCACGTGCGGCGGCAGCTCGCTCGCGGCGATCTCGGTGCCCTCGGCGAGCAGCACGCTGCGCTCGATCACGTGCGCGAGCTCGCGCACGTTGCCGGGCCAGTGGTAGTCGAGCAGGCGGGCCAGCGCGTCGCGCGAGAACCCGGTGACGCGCGAGCCGGCGTGGCGCTGCTTGGCGTGCAGCAGGAAGTGATCGACGAGCACCGGGATGTCCTCGCGGCGCGCGCGCAGCGGCGGGATGTCGATCGACACCACGTCGAGGCGGTACAGCAGGTCCTCGCGGAACGTGCCCTCGGCGATGCGCTGGCGCAGATCGCGATGCGTCGCGGCGAGCACGCGGACGTCGATCGGCCGGTCCTTCGCCGCGCCGAGCGGGCGCACCTGCCTGGTCTCGATCACGTGCAGGAGCTTCGCCTGCAGCGCCGGCGACATCTCGGCGATCTCGTCGAGCAGCACGGTGCCCCCGTCGGCCTCGGCGAACAGCCCGGAGCGATCGGCGGTCGCGCCGGTGAACGCGCCGCGCAGGTGACCGAACAGCTCGCTCTCGAGCAGGTGCTCGGGCAACGCCGCGCAGTTGATCGCGACGAACGCGCCGCTGCGGCCGCTCTCGCCGTGGATCGCGCGCGCGACCGCGCCCTTGCCGGCGCCGGTCTCGCCGGTGATCAGCACCGGCACGTCGCTCTTCGCGATCCGCTCGATGATCGCGATCACCTTCTGCATCGCCGGATCGTGCGCGACGAGCCCGCCGATCGAGAACCGCTCGCGCAGCGTGCGGCGCAGCGCGCGCTCGCCGAGCGCGCGCTCGACGAACACGAGCAGCTCCTCGAGCTTGAACGGCTTGGTCAGGTAGTGGTACGCGCCGCGCCGGATCGACTCGACGGCCGAGTCGATCGCGCCGTACGCGGTCATCACGATCGTCGGCAGCTCGGGCGCCACCGCGCGCGCCGCGTCGAGCAGCGCGAGGCCGTCGAGGTCCGGCATGCGCAGGTCGGTGACGAGCACGTCGACGCCCCCGGCCTGGATCTGGGCGAGCGCCTCCTTCCCGGTGCCGACCGCGGTCGCGTCGTAGCCGCGATCGGCGAGGCCGTCGGCGAGCGTCTCGGCGAGCGCGAGCTTGTCGTCGACGACGAGCACGCGCCGGGTCACGACACCACCTCGGTCGGCACGCTGATCTGTGCGCGCGTGCCGCGCGGATCGCGCGGGGCGATCGCGAGCGAGCCGCGGTGACTCGACGCGATCTCGCGCGCGATCGCGAGGCCGAGGCCGGTGCCCTTCCCCGCCGGCTTCGTCGTGAAGAACGGCTCGATCGCGCGCGCGGCATCGGCGGGCGCGATGCCGTCGCCGTCGTCGGTGACGGCGAACACGACCTCGCCGCCCTCGGCGCGCACGTCGAGGTGAACGGTCGCGCCGGCCGGTGACGCGTCGCACGCGTTGAGCAGGAGGTTGACGAGCGCGTGCTTGAACAGCAGCGGCTCGCAGCGCACGGCCGGTAGCTCGTCGCCGGCAGCGACCGCGAGCTCCACGCGCGCCCGCGCGAACCGGTGCGCGACGAGCTCGGCCGCCTCGC
>JBLMXA010000295.1:0-3199 GCA_050257515.1 Acidobacteriota bacterium
CTGCGCGCGTTCCAGAAGGAGCAGGGCGGCGCGATCGTCGTCAAGCCGGTCGACGGCTACGGCGGGCTCGGCATCTTCGTCGTGCGCGACGGCGATCCGAACGGCTCGTCGATCCTCGAGACCTCGACCGGTGCGGGAACGCGGTGGACGATCGCGCAGCGCTACCTGCCCGAGGTCTCCGAGGGCGACAAGCGGATCGTGCTCGTCGACGGCGAGCCGATCGGCGCCGTGCTGCGCGTGCCCGCCGAGGCCGAGGCGCGCGGCAACCTCCACGTCGGCGGCCGCGCCGTCAAGGCCACGATCGACGCACGCGATCGCGAGATCATCGCCGCGCTCGCGCCGACCTTGCGCGCCGAGGGCCAGATCCTCGTCGGGCTCGACGTGATCGGCGGCATGCTCACCGAGCTCAACATCACGTCACCGACGGGCGTGCGCCACATCGCGCGCCTCGACGATCGCAACGTCGCCGCGCCGATCATCGACTGCTTCGAGCGGATGGCGCGTGCGCTTCGCGCTTAGCGCGGTGTGCGCCATCGCCGCATTCGGGGCGTGCACGCCCGCGCCGCGGATGACCGTGCCGCGGTCGCAGGGCATCGCGCTCGGCACGGTGAGACACAGAGCAGAGAGAGCAGACTCCGATCTGTGATCTCTGTGTCTCTGCGGTTAGCTCTTCTTCGTCTTGGCGTCTGTCTTGGCGTGCATGGCGCCTTGGCGGCCAATCTCCTCAGGGGCTCAGCGCGCACGTGATCGAATCGACGGTCGCGACGCACGGGTCGGCGCGGCCGTTGCCGTCGAGATCGCCGAGCGTGAGGCTCGCGCCGGCGACGCCCGGCACGACGAGCGCGCGCGGCCCGAAGCCGCGGCCCTGGTTGCGCGCGCAGTGCACGCCGTCGCCGTCGACGTCGCACAGGTCGGCGCGGCCGTCGCCGTCGATGTCGGCGAGCCCGCCGGTGTCGGCGGTCGGCGCGGGATCGAACACGCCGAGGTACGCGAAGCTCCACGGCGCGCCGTCGGTGGTCACGATCGAGTCGGCCGCGAGCGCGCACGCCGCGCCGCTCGCACTCGCGCTGCACCAGTCGACGTGACCGTCGCCATCGAGCTCGCCCGGCCACACGACCGCGTCCGGGGCGGGCCACGTCGACAGCTTCAGCGGGTTGAACGACGTCGCCGACACGACGCAGAGCAGGCCCTGCGTCGACAGCCCGCACAGCAGCGCGGCGTGGCCCTCGTGCGCGATCGCGAACGACTCGGGCGTGCCGGCGACGCTCTCCGCACTGCCGAGCTCGCTCGACCACGCCATCGCCGCGAAGCCAGCCGCGGCGGTCGCGCACGCGATGCCGCTGCCGTCGCTCGCGATGCCGCAGGCGTCGTCGCGGCCGTCACCGTCGACGTCGCCGATCGCGAGGCTGCGCGGCACGATCGCGAGCGGCTGGCCGGGCATGTCGATCCGCCGCGCCGCGCCGAACGCGCCGGTGCCGTCGCCGGGAGCACACATCAGCCCGCCCGGCTCGATCGCGCACAGATCGCCCCTGCCGTCGCCGGTGAGATCGCCGATGCGCAGCGCGCGGCCGCTCGCGGTCAGCCCGGTCCCGCCGCGATCGGTGACGACCACCGCCGGCACGAACCGCCACGTCGGCGCGAGATCGGCACCGCACAGCACGGCGCTCACGCTGCCGTTGTCGGCGGGCGCGAGGCACGCGAGGTGCGCGTACTCCATGCCGGCGGCCGGCGCCGGCGGCACGCCGGTCCACAGGTGGCCCTCGTCGTCGGCGAACACCCGGTGATCGGCGCCGCCGGTGCACGCGCCGGCGACGATCGCGCCGCCGTCGGCGACGACGAGACAGCGATCGTGGTCGTCGTGCAGCTCGCCGCCGGCATCGAGGTTCCACACCGGCGCGCCGCTGCAGTCGACGACCGCGGCGACGCCGGTGGTCGCGCCCGCCGCGAACCCGAGGCAGCCGCCGTTGCCGCGCACGAGCCCGCGCGCCGCGCGCACGAAGCCGACCGCGTAGCGGCGGTGCAGCCACACGACGTGCGTCGGATCGATCTTGTCGGCGGGGCACGCCTCGCCGCACGGCGCGCAGCCGGTGTAGCAGGCCTCGTAGTACGCGAACACCTGCTGCTGCTCGGCGTACAGCGGGTCGGGCTTGTCGACCGGCTCGCACGCCATGTTGTAACCGCGATAGGAGATCAGCTCGGCGTTGCTGTCGGCGCGCGCGGTCGCGAGCAGCGCGATCGCGCCGACGATCATGTGGTCGGAGTGGTCGTAGCCGTGCGTCGCGGCGATCTCGAGCGTGTGAATGCGCTTCGGCTGCACGAGGCGCAGCACCTCGGCGACCGTGTCGATCAGCGACTCGCGATCGTAGTGCGTGCTGCGCTCGGCGACGGTGTCGGCGCCGGCGATCGTGCCCTCCCACAGCTTCAGCAGGCTGTGCGCGTACTCGCCCTGCTTGCCGCCGTCGGGGTAGCCGAGGAACACGAGCGACACGTTCGCCGCGTCGAGCCGGCAGTGCTCGGCGGTGTGGCCGGACAGCTCGATCCAGCCGCAGCTCCATCGCGTGTCGCCGGCGGCGGCGCCGTAGGCGTCGCGCAGCCCGGCGTAGCGCTGCTGCGCGAAGTCGGCGCCCTTGAGGCCGTTGCCGGCGGTGACGTAGACCGCGGTGACGCCGGTGCCGGCGCGCACCGCGTCGAGCACGTCGGGCTGCACGAACAGCAGGTCGTCGTCCTGGTGCGCGACGATCACGACGTCGTGCGACGGCGCGAGCGGCGTGCCGTCGGGCAGCGCGTTGTCGCCGCACGCGGCGAGCGCGACGAGCAACGCCGCCCACTTCACCGCGAGCGCTCCGCGAGCTGCAGCACGCCGCCGACCGCGCCGCACGCGAGGTGCGCGACCCACAGCGCGAGCGACGCGGCGACCGCGTCGGACTTCGGCATGTGGAACAGGCTCGCGCCGAGCGACACGTAGACCGCCTCGCGCGCACCCGCGCCGCCGACCGTGATCGGCAGGAACGTCGTCGCTGCGGCGAGCGGCACGATCAGCAGCGACGTGCCGAGATCGACGCGCGGGTCGACGGCGCGCAGCAGCACCCAGCCGGCGAGCGCGACCAGCGCCTGGGTCGCGATCGACAGCAGGGTCGCGAGCACGAACGCGCCCGCCGACGACAGCTCGGGGATCCGCGCGGCGAGCTCGCCGAGCCCG
>JBLMXA010000296.1:0-14345 GCA_050257515.1 Acidobacteriota bacterium
CAGAAGATCGTCGAGACGAAGGGCGATGCGGCGCCGGCGCCCGCGCGCAGCAAGCCGCCGACCGCGCCGCCGCCGATCCCGCCGCCGCGCAGCAAGCTACCGACCGCACCGCCGCCGGTGCCCGCGGCGAAGCCGGCGGCGTCGAAGGTCACGCCGAACCCGTTCGGCTCCGAGAAGAACACGTCGGTGATCATCGACGACGACTCGCTCGGCGCGCAGAAGCTCGGCGTCCAGAAGCTCGCCGTCCCGGTCGGCGAGTTCGACAGCGGCGTGCAGACGATCGAGAGCGAGCGCAAGACGCCCGAGCAGGCGACCGTCAAGCGCGATGCCGCCGAGGCGCTGCTCCAGATCGAGCCCGGCTCGCTGAGGCCGCGCGGCGACGAGCCGACCGCGATCGATCCTTCGCCGGCGCGCGGCGAGCGCGCGGCCGACGCGACCGAGATCCAGGCACCCTCGCAGAGCCAGATCCTCGACGGCAAGACCGCGACCGGCGGCAAGCTGCGCTCGTACGCGGCGCTGCGCCGCCAGCGCGGGCTCGTCGGCGACGTGCGGTACGTGTTCACCGCGCTGTTCGGCGTCCGCAGCTCGCGCCGCGAGCTCGCCGAGCTCGAGCACCGGCAGACCGTACGCCAGACGTCGCGCCGCCGGCACCTCGTCACGCTCGGCCGCACCGCGGTGACCGCCGATGCGTTCGATCACGCCGCGCTCGCCGAGGCGCGCGAGGCGCTCGCGCAGGTCGAGGACGAGCGCGCGCGTCATGCCGCCGCGGTGTCGGCCGCCGATGGCGAGCTCGATCGCGTGCGCCGCGATCGCGAGGCGAACACGCAGAAGTACGCCGAGGCCGTCACCGCGCGCGACGCCGAGCTCGCCGACCTCGCGAAGAAGCTCGAGCCGCTCGAGAAGGAAGCCGCGACGGTGCGCAAGCGCGCGCAGGAGCTCAAGGAGTCGCTCGCGCGGATCGACAAGCAGATCACCGCGACCGAGGCCAAGCTCGTGTCGGTTCACATCGACAAGATGGATCGCGCGGGGATCCACGCCGAGATCGCGACGCTGAAGGCCGACCGCGAGGCGGTGCAGCGCGACGAGCCCGCGCTCGCCGCCGAGCTCGACGCGCTCAACCCGCGGATCGCCGCGATCGAGGCCGCGCGCAGCGAGTCGCGCAAGCAGCGCAAGGAGCTCGACGAGCACGAGGCCGAGGACAAGCGGCGCACCGCCGAGCTCCTCGAGGCGATCGGCGCCAAGCGCAAGGTCGTCGAGCGCGCGAGCGGCGAGGCCGAGACCGCTCGCGACAAGGTGCTGTTCGAGCTCGGCGAGCGGCTCTACGTCGACCGCCCGGCGATCCTGGGCGCACAGCTGTCGCCGATCGACCAGATCGATCTCGAGCTCGGCGAGAGCGACCGCCGCATCATGGAGCTGCGCGAGATCCTGTCGAACATCGACAAGGCGAAGCTCGCGCGGGGCGCCGCGGTGATCATCCTGGCGTTCGCGCTGATCGGCAGCTTCGCCGCGTGGCTGCTGTTCACGCTCGTGTAGCTCGGCTAGCCGATCATCCGGTCGACGTGTGCGATCGCCGCGAGCACGATCGCGACGCGCACCGCGCCGAGCACGAAGCCGATCGCGCCGACCGTGATCGCGCCGGCCGCGGCCAGCCGGGCCGGGCCGGGCGCCTCGCGCCGCGAGAACGCGATCGCGCCACAGCCGATCGCCGCGATCCCCAGGCCGAGCGCCAGGAACAGCCCCGGGGACGGCAGCCCGGCCGCGACGGCCGCGCCGAACGCGGAGGCGAGCGCGAGGCGAACCATGCTTCACGCTAACCGCGGCGCGAGAACGACGCGAGTTTTCGTGCTACACGGCCGATCCCATGGAGCAGCTGCGCGCCGGATTCTGCGCGATCGTCGGCCTGCCGAACGTCGGCAAGTCGACGCTGCTCAACCGCGTGCTCGGCCGCAAGCTGGTCGCGGTCTCGTCCAAGCCGCAGACGACGCGCGACCGCATCGTCGGCGTCCACGCGGTCGAGCTGCCCGGCGAGGACCCGGCGCGCGCGCAGATCGCCTACGTCGACACGCCGGGCGTCCAGGAGGGCCGCGGACCGCTGCGCCGCTACATGCGCGACGCCGCGATCGCCGCCGCCGCCGACGCGGATGTCGTGCTGCTGCTCGTCGACGCGACCGACCGCCGCGGCCGCACCCGCGAGCGCCACGCCGAGCCCGACGCCGCGCCGCTCGCCGACGCGTCGAAGACCCACCCGGTGGTGGTCGCGCTCAACAAGGTCGATCGCGTCGCGAAGCCCGAGCTGTTGCCGCTGATCGCGTCGTGGAGCGAGCTGCAGCCGGGCGTCGAGGTCGTGCCGATCTCGGCGCTCACCGGCGATGGCGTCGACACGCTCGAGCGCGCGATCGCGCACCGGCTGCCGGTCGGCCCGCCGCTGTTCCCCGACGACATGGTCACCGACCGACCGCCGGAGTTCCTCGCGCAGGAGCTGATCCGCGAGCAGCTCTACCACCAGCTCGGCAAGGAGCTGCCGTACGCGTGCGCGGTGCAGGTCGAGACCTGGAACGAGAGCCCCAAGGGCGAGCTGACGATCGGCGCGAACGTGATCGTCGAGCGCGAGTCGCAGAAGGCGATCGTCGTCGGCCGCGCCGGCGCGCGCATCCGCGAGCTCGGGATCGCCGCGCGCACCGCGCTCGCCGAGGTGCTCGGCAAGCCGGTCCACCTGAAGCTGCTCGTCAAGGTGCGCGAGGAGTGGAGCCGCGAGGCGCGCGAGCTCGCGAAGCTCGGTTACTCGGGAGACAAGTCGTGACCGCGCCGCTCGTCGCGATCGTCGGCCGGCCGAACGTCGGCAAGTCGACGCTGTTCAACCGGCTCGTCGGCGGCCGACCCGCGCTCGTCCACGACACTCCGCACCTCACGCGCGACCGCCGCTACGGCGAGTGCGACTACTTCGGCCGCGAGATGCGCCTCGTCGACACCGGCGGGCTCGATCCCGAGGCGCAGCAGGACGTCGTCGGCGCCGGCATCCACCGCCAGGCGCTGCGCGCGATCGACGAGGCGAACGCGCTCCTGCTCGTCGTCGACGGCAGGGCGGGCGTGTCGGCGATCGATCACGATCTCGCGAACCAGCTGCGCGCGACCGGCAAGCCGGTGTTTCTCGCGGTCAACAAGATCGATCATCCGACGAAGGACCACCTCGCACACGAGTTCGGCGAGCTCGGGCTCGGCGAACCGTACGCGGTGTCGGCGGCGCACGGCCGCGGCATCGATCCGCTGCTCGAGGCGATCGCGGATGCGATCGTCCCGCGGAAGCCGGAAGAAGAGTTGAACGGCCACGACGCCGAGACCGCCGAGACCGAAGAAGAAGCACCACGCGGCCCGCTCCGCGTCGCGTTCGTCGGCCGGCCGAACGCGGGCAAGAGCTCGCTGACGAACCGGCTGCTCGGCGAGGAGCGCTCGCTCGTCCACCACGAGGCCGGCACGACGACCGATCCGGTCGACGCGCCGTTCTCGATCGGCGGCCGCGACTACCTGCTCGTCGACACCGCGGGCATCCGCCGCAAGGCGAAGATCGACGAGGACATCGAGCGGATCGCGGTGTCGATGGCGCTCGGCCAGATCGCGCGCGCCGACGTCGCGGTGCTCGTGATCGATGCCCAGCTCGGTCCCGCCGAGCAGGACCAGCGCATCGCCGGCAAGGTCGAGGAGGCCGGCCGCGCGCTCGTGCTCGCGCTCAACAAGTCCGACCTCGTCACCGGCGAGGCGAAGAAGACCGCGCTGCGCGAGCAGATGCAGGACGCGTTCTCGTTCATGTCCTGGGCGCCGACGACGATGCTGTCCGCGCAGCGCGGCGACGGCGTCGACAAGCTGCTCGATCTCGTCGACAAGGTCGCCGAGGAGCACGCCAAGCGCATCCCGACCGCGCAGCTCAACCGCTTCTTCGCCGACGTCATCGAGGAGATGCCGCCGCCGCTCCACCACGGCCACGCCGTGCGCATCCACTACATCACCCAGGCCTCGACACGGCCGCCGACGTTCGTGCTGTGGGCGAACAAGCCCGAGGGCCTCGCGCCGAGCTACAAGCGGTTCATCGCGAATCGCCTGCGCGAGGCCTATGGCTTCCGCGGCACGCCGATCCGCATCTTCGTGAAGGCCCGCAAGGACCGCCACGGCACGGACTGAGCGAAGCCGGAACCGGAACCGGAATTCGGAACGCCCGGCGGCCTACTTCTTCGGCCGCAGACTGACGACGATGTACGCCAGGCCCCAGCGCGCGGTCTCGTCGAGCTGCGGGTAGCCGACCATCTTGGTGTCGGGCAGGCCGTACGTGATCGTGTGGAACACCTGCAGGACCGAGTCGCCGGCCTTGAACGGATCCTTGCGGAAGTTGCGCGGCGGCGGCTTGATCGCGAACGCGACCGGGCCGTTGCCCTCGCCGGTCGCGCCGTGGCACGCCACGCACGTCTGATCGTACGCCGCCTTGCCGGCCTCGAGCACCTTCGGCGTCGGCATCGGCGGCGACGGATCGCCGGCGAGCGCCGATGCGCCGAGCACGCCAACGAGCAGCAACGCGCGCTTCAGAAATACCCCCAGCGGATCGTACCGCGAACCGAGAGCGTGAAGATCGTGATGTTGCCGCCGAACGAGGCGAGGCGGCCCTCGATGCCGTAGGAGCGGGAGCGGCTCGCGAGGACGTCGCAGCCGCCGCCGATCGCGAGCACGAGCTCGCTGCCCTTGTCGATCGGCCCGCCGCTCGACACGATCGCGCCGACTCCGCCGAACGCGTACGGCACGTACTTCAGCACGTCGAAGCGGAACACCCCGCCGACGTCGCCGATGCCGGCGTACGACAGCGAGCTCTGCTTGGTCGAGTTGCCGCCCGAGAACATCGCGCCGGCGAGCTCGCCGCGCAGCGAGAAGTCGCTCGATAACGAACGCTCGTAGACGACCCCGAGCGTGCCGCCGACGTCGGGCGTGACCGCCGGCGGCTCCATCGTGCCGACCTTCTTGCCGGGGGTCGAGAACGTCGCCCAGCCGAGCTCGGCCGACAGCGCCTGGTCGCCCTCGGCGCGCGCCACCCCCGGGGCGAGCGCGCACGCGATCGCAGGCAACATTCCTAGGGTCCACGCGGTCCAAGCCATCGACCTGGAAATTGTGCTACATCGCGGTTCGCCGTGGCCGACAAGCAACAGAAAAAACAGGCTCCTGCCGAGGGTGAGGAGCGCTTCGACCCGAAGCCCGTGCGCGTCGGCGGGGACTCGATCGTCGAGCGGCTGCTCCCGCACAAGACGAAGATCATCGTCATGATCGTCCTGGGCTTCGCGGTGTGGGGCGCGATCGCGGTCGTGATGTGGATCCGCGACAAGAAGGAGATCAAGCAGACGGCGAGGCTCGCGAAGGTGCTCGACGTCGCCGACAAGCCGGTCCACCCGCCGCCTCCGGCGACCGGCTCGGGCTCGGCCGCCGCGCTGCAGACCGACGCGTTCCCCGACGACAAGGCGCGCGCGCTCGCCGTGCTGTCGACGCTCGCGGCCGAGCACACCGACAAGGCGGGCCCGGCCTACCAGGCGTCGATGCTGGTCGCCGCCGGCAAGGTCGACGACGCGATCGCGCTCTACCGCGCCGGCCAGACCAAGCCCGGCCTCGAGGGCGTGCTCGCCCGCGAGGGCCTGGGGCTCGCGCTCGAGACCAAGGCCGGCCAGGAGAAGGACGAGGCGGCTCGCAAGAAGGATCTCGAGGACGCGCTCGCCGCGTTCCAGGCGATGCAGCCCGACGACAAGGGCCCGGGCCACGCCTACGCGCTGTATCACCAGGGCCGCATCCTCGTGCGGCTCGGCCGCAAGGACGAGGCGAAGGCCGCGTTCGAGAAGGCGAAGGCAGCCGGCAAGGATCCGTCGCTCGTCCAGCGCGTCGACGAGCGGCTCGTGATGCTCGGAGCGTGATGAGCAAGCTCGCGCTCCTCGTCGTTGTCGTCGCGGCTGGCTGCGTCAAGGTGCCGTACCAGCGCGCCGACGCGATGAGCGCGATGCCGGTCGAGAAGCCCGGCGAGGACCGGCTGGCGTTCAAGTGGAAGTTCATCACCGCCGACCGCATCACCGAGGTCGCGCCGCAGGAGTTCGCGGCGCCGGCGGTGTACGCGGACACGCTGTACGTCGGCTCGGCGAGCGGCGAGATGTTCGCGCTGCGCGCGGCGACCGGCAAGGTGCGCTGGCGCAAGCACGTCGGCGGCGTCGCGTGCGCGCCGCTCGTCGTCGCCGGCTACGTCTACGTCGGCACGACCGAGGGCATGCTGTTCGCGCTCGACGCGCAGACCGGCCAGGAGCGCTGGCGGTACCAGAGCCGCGGCCCGATCGAGCAGCCGCCGGTGCCGAGCGGCGATCTGATCGTCGCGGCGAACGAGGCCGATCAGGTGTTCGCGGTCGACGCGGTGACCGGCAAGTTCAAGTGGCAGTACAAGAGCGAGACCCCCGACGAGTACACGCTCCGCGGCCACGCCGGCGTCGCGGTCGAGGGCGAGCTGCTCTACACCGGGTTCTCGAACGGCACGATGGTCGCGCTGCGCAAGGACACCGGCTCGGTCGCGTGGTCGACGTCGCTCAAGGGCGATGCCGATCGGTTCTTCGACGTCGACGCCACGCCGATCGTGCTCGGCGACATCGTCTACACGTCCTCGGCGTCGGGCGGCGTCTACGCGCTCGACAAGACGACCGGCCTCGTGCGCTGGCGCGTGCCGTTCTGGGACGTGTCGCTGCCGAGCTCGTCCGGCAACGTCGGCGGCATCGCGACCGATGGCAAGACACTGTACGTGTCGGTCGCCGATCTCGGCACCTACGCGATCGATCTGGAGGGCAACGTGCTGTGGCGCGTCGGCGCGCTCGGCGGTGGCGAGCCGGCGACGCCGGTCGTGTTCGAGGATCTGCTCGTCTACACGCTCGCGAGCGACGGCCTGTTCGTCGCCGAGCGGCGCACCGGCGAGACGCTCGAGTACTTCGATCCGGGCGACGGCGTCTCGGCGCGGCCGACGATCACCGGTGATGGCCGGCTGTACGTGATGTCCAATCGCGGCATCCTGTACGCGTTCGATCTCGACTGAGCGAGTGGCGGCGCTTACGGCGTGCGCGCCCGGCGAGCGGATCACGCACCAGCTGCGCGAACGCGCCCACGTCGCTCGCGCAATGGCGCGACATCGCCGCGCATCGTGCGGGCACATCGAGTGCACTGCGCGGCACTCATGTCGAACGAGCTCGCCAAGGTGATCACGGGAGAGATCGATCGGGCGGTCGCAGCTCTGGATACGATGTGCGATGGCGTCCCCAGACACGTCGAGGACGCGCCGACCGCGCGCATGCTCCCGTTCGCGAATCGCTTCGCGGCGGGGCGGCTGCTCGGCCGCGCGCTCGACCATCACAAGGGCAGCGACGCGCTCGTGCTCGGCCTCGCGTGCGGCGGCCTCGTCGTCGGCGAGGGCGTCGTCGACGAGATCGGGCTGCAGCTCGATACGTGGCTCGCGCGCCGGCTGGTCTCGCCGGTCCACCCCGGGCTCGTGCTCGGCGCGATCTCCGAAGGTTCAGGCGTCGTCGTCGACCGCGCGGCGATCGCGACCAGCGAGCTCTCGCGCAACCAGCTCCGCGCGCTCGCCAAGGACGCCGCGGAGGAGATGGCGGCGGACGCCCGGCGCTACCGCCGCGGTCGCGGCGCACCGCCACTGCGCGGGCGCACCGCGATCCTGTGCGACGAAGCGGTGCTGACCGGCGCGACGCTCGCGGCCGCGATCGGCGGCGTGCGCAAGCGCGGCGCGGCGCGGGTGATCGTCGCGACGCCGGTCGGCGCGGCCGACGCGATCGGCCAGCTGCGCGAGCTCGCCGACGAGGTCGTGTGCCTCGCGATGCCCGAGCGGCTGCGGCGCGTCGGCGCGTGGTACACCAGCTTCCACGCGATCGGCGAGCGCACGGTGGTGCGGATCCTCGATCACAGTGGATCGCAGAACGGCGCCGCGGGCCGCGCGATCGCGTAGCCCTGCAGGTACTCGCAGCCGAGATCGACGAGCACCTTCGCCTCGGCCTCGGTCTCGACGCCCTCGCCGATGATCTTCGTGCCCTGGTCGCGGCACAGCTCGCTGATCGAGCGCACGAGCCGCTGCTTCATCGCGTGCTTGTCGATGTCGCGCACGAGCGACATGTCGAGCTTGACGAAGTCGGTGTCGAGCGGCGTGAACGTGCCCATGCGCGCGTGGCCTCCGCCGAGATCGTCGATCGCGACGCGGAAGCCGAGCTCGCGCAGCTCGGCGACGCGATAGCGCACGTCGTCCTCGCCCTCGAGCTTGGTGCGCTCGGTGATCTCGAGCACCACGCGGCTCGCGATCTTCGACAGCGGCGAGAACGGCGACACCAGCTGCTTGTCGAACAGATCGAGCAGGTGGAGGTTGACGAACACGACGCCGCGCTCGTCGGGCGCGGCCGCGAACACCTTCCCGACCTGCGCGCGCACCGCGCGGCCGAGCGCCGGCACGCGCTCGAGGCGCTCCGCGGCGTCGAGGATCGCGCCCGGATGAGGCAGCGACCTGTCGCTCGAGCGCAGCAGCGCCTCGTAGCCGAACCGCACGCGCGTGCTCGCGTGGACGATCGGCTGGAAGTGCATCGTCAGCGCGGCGAGGCAGCGATCGAGCTTGTCCTCGAGCTCGACGAGCTCGCGCTGCGGATCGAGTGTCGGCCGCGGCTCGGTACCACGCGCGAGGTGACCTACCAGCGCCTCGGTCACCGTCGGTGGAGTCGCCCTCGCGCGAGGCACCTCCATCGACGGCGCGCACACATCTTCACGCCGCTCGCCCATTCCGACCATCGTAGCGACGCACGAGGCTCGTCGCCAACGTGAATCTGCGGCAGCTACCTCGCCGGTAACCGACTAGAGGCGGCGGAGGTGCTCCCGGAACTCGGCGACCACGAGCGAGGCGGGATGACCGTCGAGCTCGCTCGAGATCAGGTCATCCACTACCGGCAGATCGATCAGCAGGCGGTACAGCATCAGACACGCGCGCGTCGACAGCGGCACGAAGCGCGCCTCGCCGGCGAGCACGACGTTCGAGCTCGAAGGCGTCGTCCACGACACGGTGTAGGTGGTCGGCTCGTACGTGTACTGCAGTGTGTAGCCGAGCGATCCGCGCTCGAGCCGCCGCGTGAACGACACGCGCGTGGCGCGGCCATCGGCGCCGCGATCGAGCACCCGTGCGTTCTGCACGAGCGGCAGCCACCGCGGGATCTCGATCGCGTCCGCAAACACGTCATAGGCCGTACCGGCGCCGACCGTGAGGGTCGTCGAGACCTCGCTGGCGAGCGGAGACGGGGCGGGCAGGGCGGCGGTCGCGATGGCCATACAGCTCTCCTTTACGACCTGGACCTACAGCAACCGCGAGGCCAGCGCCCGCGAACCGCGTTCGAACGAAGATTCGCAGGGTTGACCCCACAAATGCCCCTGCGAGACCCGACTACTCGACTAGCCGCGGCGCGATCGGTGTCCGCTAACGAGAGGCGGCAGCGGGTGGGGACTGCGCGAACTGTGCAACCACGAGGCCGCGGTAGTCCGCGCGGGCACCGGAGCTGACGAGCGCTCGGGTCCACCGCGAGCGGGCCGCCGGCGCGCCGTCGATCGTCTCGACGAGCAGCTCGCGGCGGCGCGTGCGAGCGGCGAGCAGCCCCAGGCCGACCACGAGCGCGTGCTCGATCACGTCGTCGGCGAGCTCGGCGGCGGTGGCCAGGCGATGAGCCCGGGGCTCCACCCACACCGCCAGCGCGCCGCCGACCAGGATGGCACTCCCGCCGACCCGGCGCGCCGGACGCGCCTCGGGATCGCGCAGCGCGGGCCACGGTAACGCACCGCCCCACGCCAGCGCGGGATCGATCGCCGCCAGCGTGTCGACCCGCGGCGCGCGCGGACGGGTCTCGCGCAGACGATCCACCGCGGCGGGCCACGCGAACTGTGCGCCCTCGAGACCCTCCACGAAGTAGCCGCGCCGCACCGTGCCGGCATCCTCCATCGCGCGCAGCACGTCGGCGACCGCGGCGAACCCGCCGGGCAGCTCGTCCTGCCGCGCGCTCGCGCGGCTCGCGATGCCCCAGCGATCGAGCAACGCCGTGGCACGCGCATGCGCCCGCGTCGTGGCCGACGGCTCCGGCCCGAGCGCCGAGACCAGCGACCACCGGCCGCCGAGGCTCGCGTGCGGCGACTTGCTGCGCGCGTGCGGCGCGCGCCCCCGTGTCACAGATCCTCGCGCGTCCCGCTTCGGAACCCGCAAGGCGCGCAGCGGCGCGAACGTGTCGTTGGTGACGACGCCGGCCCACACGAGCTCCCACAGCGCGGCGGTGACCTCGGCGCGCGGCGCGGCGACCGCCTGCTCGATCGCGACGAGGAACGACGCGCCGGCGCGCGCGAGGTGCAGCGCGATCGCCTCGGCGACCGCGCCGGTGACCGGCTGCCGCTCGGGCGCGAGCGAGCGCGCGCGAGCGCGGCGCACGAGCACGACGCGGCCGTCCTTGCCGAGCTTGCCGGCACCGATCCACGCGAGCTCGCCGGTGGCGCCGAGCTCGTCGAGCATGTGCGGGTGGTAGTCGAGGACGCGCGCGGGCAGGATCCGCGCCTCGAGCTCGGCGAACGGCAGCGCGACGCCCTCGAGCCGCTCGATCGCGTCGCGCAGGCCGGCGAGCCCGCGGCGCGGCGAGTCGAGGCCGTGCCAGCGCGGAAGCAGCTCGGCGTAGGTCGCCGGCGGAACCGGCGCGACCTGTGCGCGCAGCTTCGCGAGCGTGCGCCGGCGCAGCTGGCGCATGACGTCGGGATCGCAGGTGTCGCGGAGCGTGCCGCCGGGCCTGAGCTCGCCGCGCACCAGCTGGCCGCGCTCCTCGAGCAAGGTGAGGATCGGCTCGAGCTGCGCGGCGGGCAGGCCCCAGCGGCGCGCGAGCTGCTCGGTCGTGAACGGCGCGTGCGTCTTGGCATAGCGCTGGACGAGCGAGACCAGCGGATCGAGCTCGCCGGCGAGCGCGGCGCGGTAGCGATCGAGGTCGTCGGCGGCGATCACGCGCAGCTCGCCGGCGATCGCGAGCTGCGCCGCACGCTGCTGGGCGACGAGCGCGGCAGCGGTCGCGGCGGCGCCGACCGTGCTGCGCGCCCCGAGCTCCTCGACCGACAGATCGCCGAGCACGCGCAGCAGATCGTGGACCTCGTCGGCATCGCGCGCGCGGCGCTCCTCGGCCGTCCGCTGCAGCTCGGCCTCGACCCCGTCGATCACGTCGAGATCGAGCAGGTCGCGCAGCTCGCCGCCGCCGATCAGCTCGCGCAGCAGGTCGCGATCGAGCGTCAGCGCCTGCGCCTTGCGCTCGGCGAGCGGCGCATCGCCCTCGTAGAGGAACGCGGCGACGTAGTCGAACACGAGCGAGCGCGCGAACGGCGACGCGCTCGCCGGCGCCGCGGGCTCGATCCGGATCGCGCCGGCGTGGATCTGGCGGAGCGTGTCGACGAGCGCGGGCACGTCGAACACGTCGCGCAGCAGCTCGCGATACGTCTCGAGCGTGATCGGGAACGCGGGGAACCGGAGTGCGACGCCCATCAGCTGCTGCGCGCGCAGCCGCTGCGCCCACAGCGGCGTGCGCTGGCCGGGGCGCCGGCGCGGCAGCAGCAGCGCGCGCGCCGCGTTCTCGCGGAAGTGGCTCGCGAACAGGCTCGAGCGCGCGAGCTCGTCGATCAGCTCGCGCTCGACCGTGTCGGGATCGGGGATCAGGTCGTCGTCGGAAGGCAGCGCGTCGGCCTCCGCAAAGCGCAGCGCGATGCCGTCGTCGGTCCACAGCGGGTGCACCGGGTAGCCGAGCCGCTGCTCGAGCTGGTGCGCGAGCACGAGCGCCCACGGCGCGTGGACGCGGCTGCCGAGCGGCGTCAGGATGCAGGCGCGGACGTCGCCGAGCTCGTCGCGGAAGCGCTCGATCGTGATCGCGCGATCGGTCGGCACGCCGCCATCGTGCGCGCGCTGGTCGGCGACGTAGCGCGCGAGGTTGTCGGCGGCGAACGCGTCGAGCCCGTAGTCGGCGCGCAGCCAGCCGATCGCCGCGGCGGGATCCGCGGCGAGCCGGTCGTCGAGCTCGCGGCAGAACGTGCCGAGCGCGCGGCCGAGCTCGACCGGGCGGCCGGGGCCGTCGGCGCGCCAGAACGGCAGCTTGCCGGGCTCGCCGGGCGCGGGCGACACGATCACGCGATCGCGGGTGATGTCCTCGATGCGCCACGTCGTCGCGCCGAGCACGAACGTCTCGCCCTTGCGGCTCTCGGCGACCATCTCCTCGTCGAGCTCGCCGACCCGCGGCCCGCTGGCGCCGAGGTGGACGCCGTAGAGCCCGCGATCGGGGATCGTGCCGCCGGAGACGACCGACAGCAGCTTCGTGCCGCGGCGCGGGACCAGCACGTCCGCCTGGCGGTCCCAGGTCAGCCGCGGGCGCAGCTCGGAGAACTCGTCGGAGGGGTAGCGGCCGGCGAGCATGTCGAGCACGGACACGAGCGCCGCGCGGGGCAGCTCGCGATAGCTCGCGGCGCGCCGGATCACGGCCTCCAGCTCGCTCACGCGCCACGGCTCGACGCCGACCATCGCGACGATCTGCTGCGCGAGCACGTCGAGCGCGGCGTCGGGCACGCGGATCGCCTCGACGTGCCCGGCGCGCATCTCGTGCGCGACCACGGTCGCCTCGAGCAGATCGCCGCGGAACTTCGGGAAGATGCGGCCGCGGCTGGTGCCGCCGACGTGGTGGCCGGCGCGGCCGATCCGCTGCAGCCCGCGCGCGACACCGCCCGGCGACTCGACCTGCAGCACGACGTCGACCGTGCCCATGTCGATGCCGAGCTCGAGCGAGCTGGTCGCCGCGATCGCGCGCAGCTTGCCCGCCTTGAGCGCCTCCTCGATCTCCGAGCGCTGGTGCCGCGAGATCGACCCGTGGTGCGCGCGCACGAGCTCCTCGCCGGGCGGCACCGCGCCGCGGGCGACCGCGAGCTCGGACAGCTGCTGCGCGACCCGCTCGGCGAGCCGGCGCGAGTTGACGAAGATGATCGTCGAGCGGTGCGCGAGGATCTCGTCGAGCAGCTTCGAATAGATCAGCGGCCACATTCCCGATTGAGGAACGCCATCGGCGGGAAGGCCGCCGCCTGCGTCGGCCGGCGTGCCGGGCTGCGCCATGTCGGCCGCGGGCACGACGATCTCGAGGTCGAGCGCGGGCACGGCACCGGCGTCGACGATCTCGATCTCGCGGTCCCCTCCGAGATATCGAGCCACTTCCGTAAGTGGCCGTTGCGTCGCGGACAGGCCGATCCGCTGCGGATCCTTGCCGGCCAGCGCGGCGAGCCGCTCGAGCGTGACCGCGAGGTGGATGCCGCGCTTGGTCGGCGCGAGCGCGTGGATCTCGTCGACGATCACCGTGTCGACGTCGCGCAGGCGGTCGCGCGCGCGGCCGGCGAGCACGAGGTAGAGCGACTCCGGCGTCGTGACCAGGATGTGGCCGGGGTGCGCGCGCTGGCGCTCGCGCTCCTTGGCCGGCGTGTCGCCGGTGCGGACGTCGACGGTCACCGCCAGCTGCAGGTCGGCGAGCGGCGCGCGCAGGTTGCGCTCGATGTCGTACGCCAGCGCCTTGATCGGCGACACGTAGACCACGCGCGTGCCCGGCGCGGGAGCGCGCGCGAGCCGGTCGATCGCGAGCAGGAACGCGGCGAGCGTCTTGCCGCTGCCGGTCGGCGCGCACATCAGCGTGTGGCGGCCGCGCGCGATCGCGTCCCAGCCGCCGGCCTGCACCGGGGTCGGCGCGCCGAACCGGTGCGCGAACCACGTTCGCACCGGCGCGCCGAAGCTCGCGAGCGGATCTGCTGCCACCAGGCAGCTATAGCAACTTCGGGCCGGCCGGGCGCACCAGGTCGAGCAGGGGCGCCAGCAAAGCTGACAGGAGGTCGTCGCCGGGAACGTAGATCGCGATGCGATCGCCGGTGTCGGGCGGCACGATCACCATGCCGCGCGGCCACGGCTGCGCGTCGCGCAGCGCGGGCGGCTCGATCGTGAACGCGCGCCCGGGCGGCGACGTCGCGTGTGGCCCGATGCACGCGACCGCGGGCCGCGACGGGAGCGCCGAGCTTGCCAGCACGAGCGCGGCGTTGGCCGCGAGCAGCGCGCACGCGGCGACCAGGACCGGACGGGAATCGGCCTGCGCGAGCATTCGTGCCGGGAACCAGGCCCGGCGCAGGCCTATTCCCCGAGTCCCCCGTGTCCGAGTTGACATAAGACCGATTCTGCGACGCGACCGGTCTCGCAACCCACCGTCCCTCGTAGGCAATCCGGTCACGGCGCC
>JBLMXA010000297.1:0-6841 GCA_050257515.1 Acidobacteriota bacterium
CCGCCGCGCCGGCGAGCGCGGCGCGGGCGACCGCGATGTCCATCTCGACGATCGCGAGCGCGCCGAGCAGCGCGGCCGCGCCGCCGGCGAGCGCGGCGGCGAGCGACACGCCGGCGAACGCGCGCACCGCCGCGGCGAGCGCGGCGCCGAGCGCGCCGATCGCGATCAGGGCTGGCACCGGCGCGCCCGCGGCCGCCGCGATGCCCGCACAGGCCAGCGCGAGCACCGGGATCGCGAGCCACGTGCGCGGGTGGGCCACCTCCCGACGCTACGAGGGCGCCGCGTCCGCGGCAAATTCTTGCCCCACGCGGCGGGCGATCCATAGCCCGGGCAGCGCCAGCGCCGCGGTGACGACGAAGAAGCCAGGCCAGCCGACCGCGGCGACGAGGTGATCGGCCAGCGGCCCGACCACTCGCAGCCCGAGCAGCGAGGACAGCGCGGTGAACAGGGCCATCTGGGTCGCGCTCACCGCGGGCGTGCACGCGGCCATCAGCACGGCCACGAACGCGCTCGACACCAGCGCGTTCGCGATGCTGTCGCACAGCACGCACGCGGCGAGCAACGCGAGCTGGTGGCCGGCGAGCGCGAGCGCGACGTAGAGGAGGTGGGTCGCCGCGGCGATCGCACCGAACGGCACGAGCATGCGCGCCGCGCCGTGGCGCGCGACGAGCGCGCCGCTGATCGCGCCGCCGATCGCGAGCCCGAGGAAGATCATGCCCTTGTTGACGAGCGCGATCTCGTCGAGGTCGAAGTGCGCGCCGCGCAGCAAGAACGCGGTCATCATCGCCTGCGCGACGAAGTAGCCGAGCTCGTAGAGCGCGGCGAACGCGAGCACGCGCGCGAGCCGGCGGCCGCCGAACCGGTGCACGAGCTCGCGGATCGGCTGCACGAACGCGGTCGCGAGCGTCTTCGGCGCGCGCTCGGCAACCGGCGGCTCGTCGGCGGCGAGCGTCGCGATCACGCCGACCGCCATCACCGCCGCCATCGTCGCGTAGACCGTGCGCCACGGCACGCGCTTGGCGAGCACGAGCGCGAGCGTCCCCGCGACGAACATGCCGACGCGGTAGCCGAGGATGTACACCGCCGAGCCCGCGGCGCGCTGCTCGGGCGCGAGCACGTCGTTCGCGTAGGCGTCGAGCACGACGTCCTGCGACGCCGACAGGAACGCGACGACGACCGCGACGGTCGCGAGCAGCCCCGGCCGAGCGATCGGATCGACGGCGCCGAGCACCGCGAGCGAGCCGGCGAGCCCGAGCTGGGTCGCGAGCATCCAGCCGCGGCGGCGCCCGAGCAGCGGCAATCGGTAGCGATCCAGGAGCGGCGCCCACGCGAACTTGAGGTTGTAGGCCAGCCCGATCAGGGTGACGTGGGCGATCGCGCCGAGGTCGACGCCGAGCGTGGTCAGCCACGCCTGCAGCGTCTGGCCGACGAGCAGGTACGGCAGCCCGGACGAGACGCCGAGCGCGAACAGCACCGCCATCCGCTTGGAGCGGAAGACCCCCAGGACCGAGTTGTTCGTACGCGTGCTCGTACTCGTACTCGTACTCGATCTGCGCCGCCCGGAGCGAGTACGAGCACGAGCACGAGTACGAGTACGATCGGTGCGGTAAGATCTCTGCCGCCAGTGCCCGCCTCGAGGTTCGTCTCCGCCGCCCGCTGGCTCGCGCCGAGCGCGGCGGCCGCCTGCGGCGGCACGCTGGTCGCCGGCGTGGTCGAGGGCCTCGCGACCAACGAGCTGCTCGGCGGCATCGCCGCGGCGGGGTTCCTCGCGCTGTTCGCGCTGCCGCTGCTGCTCGTCGCGAGCATCGCCGCGCGCGCGATCTGGGCGGCCTGGAAGCCTCACGAGCTCGGCATCGTCGAGGACGGCGGCGGCGCGCCGCTGCTCGCCGGCTGGCTCGCGGTCGTCGTGCTCGGCGGCCTGCTGCTCGCATGGGCGATGTTCCAGGGCACGTGGCTGCTCGAGCGCACGACCGCGTTCAAGCCGCTGTCGGTGTCGTACATGGAGCCGGTGTTCGCGACCGCGGCGGCGCTCGTCGCCGCGATCCTGTCACGCCCGGTCGCCCACCTCGTCGCCGCCGGCGTGCGCCGCGCCGACGCGCGCTGGCGGGCCCGCGGCCGCCGCTCGCTGGTCACGCCGTGGCGGATCGCGGCGACGACCGCGGTGCTGGCGATCGCGATCCCGTACGTGCTGTGGCGGATCGTCGTCAAGCCGCGGATCGGCGAGCTCGATCTGTCGCCGCTGTTCGCGCCGGTGCTCGGCATCGCCGCGACCGCCGCGGTCCACCTGCTCGGCAACCGGCTCGCACGCGGACGCGCGATCGCCGGCGGCGCGCTCGGCGTGCTGGTCGCCGCGGCGATCGGCGTCGCGGTGTTCGCGTGGCAGGAACGGCCGTCGCTGACGCTCGAGATCTGGGGCGAGCGGCCGCTGTCGGGCCTCGTCGTCGACGAGCTGTTCGATCTCGACGCGATCCACGACCGCATCCCGACGGGCGAGCTGCGCCCCGCGGAGAAGCCAGGCGCTCCGCACCCCGACATCGTGCTCGTCACGATCGATACCGTGCGCGCCGATCACACGCCGCCGTACGGGGGCAACGCGGAGATGCCGGTGCTGCGCGAGCTCGGCGTCAAGGGCGCGGTGTTCGACTGGGCGTTCTCGCCGAGCAACGTGACGCGCCGGTCGATCCCGTCGATGATGATCGGGCTCGCGCCGAACCGCGTCCACGGCCGCGTCGTCGGCTGGGGCCTGCGCGTCGATCCGCGCCACGTCATGCTCGCGGAGCGGTTCGCCGCCGCCGGCTACGAGACCGCCGGCTTCATGTGCTGCGAGGGCCTCTACGGCAAGGAGATGCACACCGGCCTGCAGCGCGGCCTCGAGCACCTCGAGATCGAGCCGCACGAGAACGGCCTCGCGCTGTCGAAGCTGGCGCGCGCGTGGATCGAGGCGCGCGACAAGCGCGGCGACACCAAGCCGCTGTTTCTGTGGATGCACGTGCTCGAGCCGCACAACTGGCAGGCCGGCTCCGGCGCGCCACGCAACGACGAGGAGCGCCGCCGGTTCTACGATCGCTCGCTCGCGGTCGCCGATCTCTCGCTGGTCCAGCTGCTCGACGCGTTCGCGAACCGCCCGCCCGCGCGCGCGCCGATCGTGATCATCACCGCCGATCACGGCGAGGCGCTCGGCGATCACGGTCAGCCGTACCACTCGACCGACCTCTACGACTCGCAGATCCGCGTGCCGCTCGTGATCGCCGGACCCGGCATCAAGCCGGGGCACGTCGAGGAGACGGTGAGCCTCGTCGACCTCGCGCCGACCTTGCTCGAGCTCGCCGGCCTCGTGCCCCCGGCCGACAGCTCCGTCGACGGCCACTCGTTCGCGGCGCTCGCGACCGGCGGCACGCCCGGCGATCGCGAGTCGGGCATCGCGTACGCCGCGATGATCAAGGACCGCTCGAACCCCGGCGGCATCACCGCGGTGATCCGTGGCCGCTACAAGCTGATCGACTTCGGCTCGAGCAGCGAGCTCTACGACGTCCACTCCGATCCCGACGAGCGGTCGAACCTGATCGCGGTCAAGCCCGGCATCGCCGAGAGCCTGCGCCAGCTGCTGCGCGCCTACGAAGTGAAGGCGAAGCAGTCACCGTTCGACTAGACTCCCGTGCATGCCGGCGAAGCGGTGTCCGATGTGCCACGGGGTCAACGAGGATCGCGACTGGCAGTGCCGGCGCTGCGGCTACGAGTTCGGGCAGCCGGTCGAGCGCGTCCGCGAGCTCTTGCACGACCAGCTGACGAACGCGCGGATCGCGCTGTGGTTGCTGCTCGTCGCTGATGTCGTGCTGGTCGCGCTCCCGCTCTACGGCCTGTTCGTCGGCGCGCGGGTCGTGCTGGTCCCCGGCATCATCACGGTCCTGTTCCTCACGCGGGCGACCGTGAAGTCCGCGCAGAAGATCTCGATCTCGAAGCAGAGCCTGCGCGCGCTCGAGTCGCACGACCAGCCGGCCGAGCTGCCGAAGGCGACGCTCAGGTCAGGATAGCCGCGCGAAGTCGGTCTGGACGAGCAGGTACGTCAGCCGCAGCAGGTTCAGCCGCGCCTCGGGCGAGCGCACGCGCGTCGCGAGATCGCCGAGCCGCGTGCGGCCGTCGAGCAAGCTGTAGACGCGCAGCAGCGCCTCGCCGAGCCCGAACTGCTGCAGCTCGCTGTTCTGATCCGGCTCGCGCGCGATGAACGCCTTGCCGTTGGCCTGCTGCCACTCGTCGAGCAGCGACTCGGCGAGCTGCGCCGCGCCGGCGCCGATCACGCGGAACGCGTCGAGGTGCAGCGAGCGCGACTTGTACGGGTTCTGCGCGCGCGGCATCCAGGTGTACTTGCCCTTCTGCCACGAGAACGCCTCCATCAGCTTCGCCGCGACCTGCTTCGCGAGCAGGCGATACGCCTCGAGCGGATCGAGCAGGTCGAGGCCGACGAGGGTGTCGGCGAGGCGCCCTCCGAAGTGGTGCATCACCGAGACCGCGCGCTGCAGCGCCGCCGGCGTGAGCGCGTGCTGCTCGAGCAGGAAGTTGCCGAGCCGCTCCAGCTCGACGTTGCTGTTGACGAACTGCGGCTGGCCCTCGGCGAAGTACGCCTCCTTGAGCACGCCGGCGCGGCCCTCGAGCGTCAGCATGCCGGTGCCCTTCGTCTTCGCGAGCTTGTAGACGACGCGCAGCAGCGGCTGCTCGCGCAGCTCGCCGACCTCCTTCGGACCCGAGCTCGGCTCGGCGCCCTCGGGCATGACATCGTCCTCGGTGACGGTGATCGTGCCCTGCGATGCCTCGTGCGGATCGAGGCCCTCGGGGATCGCGTCGCCCGCGATGAACTCGGCGCGCGCGCGCTTCGCGTCCTCCTCGGCGGCGGCGAGGTGCGCCTTCGTCATCGGGCCCGACAGCCCGGAGTCGGGCTCGAGCGGCACCTCCTGGATCGCGCCGGCGCCGTGCAGGTCGGCGGTCGGCGCGTTGATGACGCGGCCGAGCAGCGTCGCGAGCTCGCGCGAGCCGACGCGCGTCGTGCGGCGCAGCCACTCGTCGATCGCGTCGCGCATCTGCGCCGCGGTCTGCCAGCGATCCTCGGGGCGGCGCTGCAGCGCGCGCACCGTGAGCACCCGCAGCTCGACCGGGAACTCCTGGGCGTACTTGTGGAGGCGGTCGAGGCGCGCGTCGCGCACCATCAGCAGGATGTCGAGATCGTTCGTCGACGTGAACAGCCGGCGCGCCATCACCATCTCGGCGAGCAGGATGCCGACCGAGAACAGATCGCTGCGCTGATCGATGTCCGCGCCCGACACCTGCTCCGGCGACATGTAGCCGTACTTGCCCTTGAGCGTGCCGGCCTCGGTCTTGTGGCGGCGCTCGGCGGCGCGCGCGATGCCGAAGTCGGTGAGCTTGACGTCGCCGCGCCACGACAGCAGCACGTTGCCCGGCGAGATGTCGCGGTGGATGATGCGCAGCGGGCGGCCGTTGACGTCGACCGCGTTGTGCGCGTAGTCGAGCGCGTCGAGCACGTCGCGCGCGATCAGCGCGGCGAGATCGGGAGGCAACCGGATCTGGGCGCGCGCGCACTCCCGCAGCAGCGCGAGCACGTCGAGGCCATCGACGTACTGCATCGCGATGTACGGCGTGTCGGCATCGGTGCCGAGCTCGTACACGCCGACGATGTTGCGGTGATCGAGCTGCGCGGTGATCCGCGCCTCGTCGATGAACATCTCGACGAACGCGTTGTCGCCGGCGAGGTGCGGCAGGATCTTCTTGATCGCGACCAGCTTCTCGAAGCCGAGCTGACCCACCAGCTGGGCCTTGAACAGCTCGGCCATGCCGCCTACCGCCACGCGATCGAGGATCTGGTATCTCCCGATCGTCTTGGGTGTCGGTCCGGTCACGTGGGCCTCATAGTACGACCTGCGGCTGCCAATATGGCAGCTTATCAGGTCGCGCGCTCGTCCGAGTGGCGCGCGATCGCTTGTTCATCATCGACGCTACGCGCGCTTGCGCGCTGGCACGGCAGTTGATGAATCGGTGATCCGTGATGATGACGCTACGACGTGCGGTACACGGGATCGGCGTCGTCATCGTCCGTCGGACCTGGCTCGTCGCGGTGGTGACGGTGATCGCGTGCGCGGCATTTTCTGCGCGCGCGGTCGCCGCGCTGCTCGAGGCGTCGTACCTGGCCCCCGCTCCTCCTGCAGGTGTACTCCCTCCACCACGGGTCGGGCCGGCGCCGAAGACGCGCACACCACCGGACGGCAGCTCGCTCGTCGCGCGGAACATGTTCTGCTCGACGTGCGATCCCCTGCCGGGCGGGCCAGGACCGACGGATTCATTCGTCCCCGACGCGGTCCTGATCGCGACCAGCCTGGGCGACGAGCCGCGCGCGACCGTGCGCGTCCCCGCGAGCGAGGTCCAGGGCAGCTGGGGCATCGGCGACACGATCCCCGGCCTCGGAAGAGTCACGAGCATCGACTGGGTGTCGATCGAGATCGAGAACGGGAGCGGCCGGCGCGGGCGGCTCGCGCTGGCCGGTGCGGCAACACCGAAGCCACACGAGCCCCCGCCCGCGGCCTCCGAGTGGAGCGATCGCGTGAACAAGCTCGACGATCACACGTTCGAGGTCGATCGCTCGCTCGTCCGCGATCTCGTCGGCGGCACCGCGAAGGCGGGAGGCGTGCGGATCCTGCCGCTCACCGGCGAGGGCGGCAAGCTCACCGGGCTGCGGCTGTTCGGCGTCACGCCGGCGTCGCTGCCCGCCGCGCTCGGCCTCCACAACGGCGACACGCTGACGACGATCAACAACCAGAGGATCGAGAGCGCGAACACC
>JBLMXA010000298.1:0-2657 GCA_050257515.1 Acidobacteriota bacterium
GTCTGGCCGTAGCCGGTGATCTCGAGCGGGATGCCGGCGGCGAGCGCGGCCGACTCGGCGTCGGTCGGCAGGTACGCGACCTCCGCGTTCGGAATCGGCTGCGCGAGCAGCACGATCGCGAGATCGTACGCGTGCGACAGCGCACCCGGCGGCGACGTGTTCGGGTCGAACATCGGGTGCGTGTAGTGCGCGCGGCTCGGGTAGATCTCGGAGTCCGGCGCGGTGTTCGCGTCGAGCGCGAGCGTGAACTCGGGCGTGAAGTCGCCGATGTACGGTGGCGCGATCATGCAGTGCCCCGCCGTGAGCACCGCATCCGGCGCGATCAGCGTGCCGGTGCAGAACACCTGGCGGGTGCCGTTGACCTCGGCGACGAGCGCGCCGGTCGCCGGGTACTTCCCCGCCGGCGTCAGCGTGCCGCCGACGATCGGCTGATCCGTGCTCGCCACCGGCTCGGTGACACACCCGGCGGCGAGGACAGCCATGCACGACAAGAGCTTGGTTCGCATGCGCGCATCGTGCGGAGCGGTGCGTGTGAGCGCCCGTTACCTCGTCTTAATTGACCTTGCACGGGTGGGAGGTTCTGCTGCCGCCATGGCGCGCCGCACTCCGACAGGTCGACTGTTCGAGCTGCTCGTCGCCGACCCGACGAGCGCCGACGCGCCCGCGCTCGCCCACGCGGTGATCGCCGACCTCGAGCGCCGCGCGCGACCGACCGCCGAGGAGCGCGAGCGGCTCGTCGACCACGCGGTGCTGTGGTGGAACCTCGGGTTCGGCCCGCGCGCACGCGCGCTGCTCGAGCGGTGGAGCCGATCGGATCCTCGCTGCCGCCAGCTCCGCCACGCGCGCGCGCGGCTCGCGCTCGGCTCGTACGCGGCGCTCGACTTCGATCGCGAGCGCGACGCCGCCGCGCTCGTCACCCGCCTCGTGCTCGCCGGCGATCCCGAGGCCGCGCTCGCGGTCGCGCGCGCGAACCACTACTTCGCGTCGCGGCCGGATCCGGTCGTGATGTTCGTCGGCTGGGCGTTCGCGCTCGCCGGCCGCGCGCTCGAGGGCGAGCGCGTGGTCGCGCGCTGGCGGTCGCGTGCCGCGCGCGATCCCGAGTGGCTGCATCACGTACTCAAGGCCGAGGCGCTGCTCGCGCTCGACGCGAGCGACTTCCCGCGCGAGGTGCAGGCGTTCCGCGCCGCGCACGCGCTCGCGCTCGCGCACGATCTCGCGATGCACCGCGCCGCCGTCGAGCTGCCGCTCGCGTGCGCGCTCGCGCACGACGGCGAGCTCGCCGCCGCGCGCGCGATCGTCGCCGCGTGGCATCCGCCCGGCGATCCGTACGTGCCGCTCGACGCCGGCCGCGATCTCGCGCGCGCCGAGGTCGAGCTGCTCGCCGGCGCGTGGGATGCCGCCGAACATGCCGCGCTGCGCGCAGCCGGGTACTTCGAGACGACCGAGCTCGCGGTGTACGCGTGCATGGCGCGCGCGATCGCGGCACTCGCCGCCCCGGCTGCGCGATTTGCCGACGCGCTCGCCGCGTACCGCCGCGCGGTGTCGCGCGTGCGGATCCCGCCGCATCGCGCGCGCTTGCAGCTGCTCGAGCGCCTGGCGGCACGCGGGATGACCTCGTTCCGCGAGCTCGCGGTCGTCGAGCGCTCGCGGTTCGCCGCGCACGCGGTGTCGCCGGTGCGCATCGCCTACCCCGCCACGACGTCGCTCGCCGCCGCGGTCTACTGGGACCAGATCGAGCGCCGGCTGTGGCTCGCCGGCAAGGGGCCGTTCACGCTCGACGAGCACCCGATCCTCGCGCAGACGCTCGATCAGCTCGCGCACGCGCCCGAGCAGACGCTCGCGCTGCCCGCGCTGTTCGAGGCGGTGTGGAAGATGCCGTACAACCCGCTCGTCCACGAGAGCAAGCTGCACGTCACGCTGCATCGCCTGCGCGCGTGGCTCGACGCGCGCGCGCCGGGCCTCGGCCGGATCGTCGTCGTGCGCGACGGCGCCGTGTCGATCGCCGGCAGCGCGAGCGTGATCGTGCTCGCGCTGCCCGACGAGCCGGCGATCGAGCGCAGCGCGCCGCGCGAGCGCGTGCTCGACTGCCTCGCCGCCGAGTCGCCGCTCACCGCGGCCGAGCTCGAGCGGCGGGTCGGCGTCAGCCGCAGCACGCTGCACGACGTCGCGCGCGCGCTGCTCGACGAAAGCGCGATCGCGCGCTCCGGCCGCGGCCGCGCGCTGCGCTACGCGCGGATCACCGCGCGTACCCCGCACCGAGGCTGAGCTGCCTCAGCCCCCGTCCTTCTTGACGACGTCGATGTCGGAGCGCGGCGCCTCCTGGTACTGATGCAGCCGGTACTGGATCGTGCGCACGCTGATGCCGAGCATCTCGGCCGCCTTCGACGTCGAGCCGCCGCACGCCTTGAGCGTCTCGAGGATCGCGTACTTCTCGATCTGCTCCATCGTCGAGCCCGGGATCGTGGGCGCCCCCGGCGCGAGCACGGCCGGCTTGATCTGCGGCGGCAGCGCCGTCGGCTCGATCTGCTTGCCGGGCGTCAGCACGACCGCGCGCTCGATCGCGTTCTCGAGCTCGCGCACGTTGCCCGGCCAGTCGTACGAGCTCAGCAGCTGCAGCGTCTCGGGCGAGAAGCTCTCGATCGTCTTTTCGTTCGACC
>JBLMXA010000299.1:0-2682 GCA_050257515.1 Acidobacteriota bacterium
CGTGGGGCCTCGAGGAGACGAAGGGCTCGCTCGCCGACGACATGCGGATCAAGCTGCTCTACGACCTCGCGTACACCGCGTCGCTCGAGCGGTTCGACACGTTCCTGCGCACCGAGCTCGGGATCATCTTCAAGACGCCGCTCGTGATGCTGAAGATGACGCAGGGGCGCTAACCTCGTTAGCATGGGGACATGGCGGATGACCCGACGCGCGTCGACGAGACGCTGACCGCGCCGGGCGGTCCGCTCCCCGCGAGACCTGTCGCGCGCGAGCTGCGCACCGTCGACGCCGGGCTCTACGAGGTCGGCGCCGAGATCGCGCACGGCGGCATGGGTCGCATTCGCGCCGCGCGCGATCTGCGGCTCGATCGCGAGGTCGCGATCAAGGAGCTGCTCGAGCCCGACGCCGAGGCCGCGCTGCGCTTCGAGCGCGAGGCGCTCGTCACCGCGCGGCTGCAGCACCCCGGTATCGTCGCGATCTACGAGGCCGGGCGGTGGCCGAGCGGCGAGCCGTTCTACGCGATGAAGCGGGTGCACGGTCGCTCGCTCAAGAACGTGATCGGCGAGGCCGGCGGCTTCGACGCGCGGCTCGCGCTGCTGCCGCACGTCGCCGCGGTGGCCGACGCGATGGCGTACGCGCACGAGCAGCGGATCGTCCACCGCGATCTCAAGCCTGCGAACGTGCTCGTCGGCGAGTTCGGCGAGACCGTCGTGATCGACTGGGGGCTCGCGAAGGACCTCGCCGCGGCCGACGACGTGGTCGCGACGGCCTCGCGGACGAGCGACGCGAGCCTGACGCGCGCCGGCAGCGTGATGGGCACGCCGCAGTACATGCCGCCGGAGCAGGCGCGCGGCGAGCCGATCGACGAGCGCGCCGACGTGTACGCGATCGGCGCGATGCTCTATCATCTGCTCGCGGGCGAGCCGCCGTTCGCGCGCGAGAGCTCGCAGCAGGTGCTCGCGAAGGTGGTCGCCGAGGCGCCCGAGCCGCTCGCGAGGCACGTGCGCGGCGTCGCGCCAGACCTGCTCGCGATCGTCGAGCGCGCGATGGCACGCGATCCGGCGGCGCGCTATCCGACCGCGCGCGAGCTCGCCGATGATCTGCGGCGGTTCCAGACCGGTCAGCTCGTCGCGTCGCACCGCTACACGCGCGGCGAGCTGCTGCGGCGGTTCGTGCGCCGGCATCGCGTGCCGCTCGCGATCGCGGGCGTCGCCGCGCTCGTCGTCGCGGCCGGCGCGCTGGTCAGCGTGCAGCGGATCCGCGACGAGCGCGATCAGGCACACGCCGAGCGCCGGCGCGCCGAGGGCCAGCGCGCGATGGCCGAGCAGGAGCGCGCGACGGCCCAGGAGCGCGCCGACGAGCTGACGATCTCCGAGGCCGCGCACGAGCTCGACACGAACCCACTCGCCGCCTTGCTCTCGCTCGCTCGCGTGTCCGCGGGCAGCCCGAAGCTCGCGGCGGCGCGCGTGATCGCGGCGGACGCGGTGGCGCGCCACGCGCCGAGCGTTCGCGACCTGCAGATCGACGACATCAACGCCATCGATGTCTCGGAGGACGGCCAGCACCTCGCGCTCGCGAGCGGCGACCACTCCGTCTACGTGCTCGACCTCGACAAGGACCAGGCGAAGCCGCCCGCGGTTCGCCATCACGACGATCGCGCCGAGCACGTCGTCTACTCGCGCGACGGCCGCGTGATGGCGAGCTCGGCGCTCGACGGCACCGTCCAGGTGTGGGACGTCGCCGGCACGCACGTCGCGACGTTCGCCGCGACGAACGACGTGGTCGCGCTCGCGCTGTCGAACGACGGTGCGCGACTCGCGATCGTGACGATGGAGCCGCGCCTGCGCGTGTACGACGTCGCCGCGGCCAGGCAGGTGTTCGAGGCGCCGGGCACGCGCGGCCCCGTCGCGGTCGCGCGCGATGGCAGCTCGTTCGCGTGGACCTGGGGCGACAGCGTGCACGTGCTCGAGCTGGCCGCGATGAAGGAGCGCACGTTTCGCATCGGCCAGATCACGGTCGCGGCGTTCTCGCCCGACGGCAAGCTCGCCGCGTTCGCGCGGCCCGACGACACCATCTCCGTCGTCGAGCTCGACGGCGGCCGCGTGCGCGCGCTCGGCCGCTCGCCGGCGACGTCGATCTCCGCGCTCGCGTTCACCCCGGACGCCGCCCGGCTGGTCACCGCCGGCGCCAGCGGCGAGGTCCGCACGTGGCCGGTCGCGGGCGGCGCGTCGCGCGCGCTCGGGATGCACGGCATCACGCCCGAAGGCGACGCGCTCGACGTCCAGGTCGCACCCGACGGCAAGACCGCGATCACGACCGGCAAGACCGCGCAGCTGTGGGATCTCGACACCGGCGACGCGGTCCCGCTGCTCGGCCCGCGGGACGACGTCACGCACTGGCGTTACTCGCCCGACGGCGCGTTCGTGCTCGGCATCTCCGGCCACGAGCTCTGGACGTGGCCGGCGCACGGCGACGAGCGCGCGCTCGCACGTGCCGCCGGCGCGATCCACCAGGTCTCGTACCTGCCCGACGGCCGCGCGCTCGTCGCGGCCGAGGACGCGATCGAGATCGCCGGCGAGCCGCCGCTCGCGCTGCCCGCGCCGCTCGTCGGCCGCGTCGCGTTCACCGCCGATCGGTCACGCGGTGCGCTGCTCGGCGGCGACGGCATCGTGCGCGTGCTCG
>JBLMXA010000300.1:0-3431 GCA_050257515.1 Acidobacteriota bacterium
GCGTCACGGTCGTGCCGAAGCCCTTCGCGATCGCGGCGATCGTGACGTCGTCGTGGGTCGGCCCGACGCCGCCGGAGGTGAACACGTGATCGAACCTGGCCGACGCGTCCGTCACCGTCGCCGCGATGTCCGCCAGGTCATCGGGGATCATCGTGATCCGCCGGAGGTCGACGCCGAGCGAGCGCAGCTCGCCGATCAGGAACTGCGCGTTCTCCTCGACGAACTTGCCGGACAGGATCTCGTCGCCGATGATCACGATCCCGGCGGAGGCCATGCCGCGAGCTTACCGCGTGTGGTAAGACCCGCGGCGATGGATCCCGGGGATCTCGTGTTGCGCGGAGGCCGGGTGTTCGACCCGGCGGCCGCGCGTCCCGTCGATCAGGCGGCCGACGTGCGCATCGCGAACGGCCGCATCGTCGAGGTCGGCCGCGGGCTCGACGCGCCGCGCATCGTCGACGTCAAGGACCTGTGGGTCGTCCCCGGCCTCGTCGACCTCCACGTCCACCTGCGCGAGCCGGGTCAGGAGTACAAGGAGGACATCGCGACCGGCACGCGCGCGGCGGCGGCCGGCGGGTTCACCACCGTGTGCTGCATGCCGAACACGCGCCCGGTCAACGACCAGCGTGCGATCACCGAGCTGATCGTGCGGCGGGCGCGCGAGGTCGGGACCTGCAACGTGCGGCCGATCGGCGCGATCACGCACGGTCTCGAGGGCAAGGCGCTCGCCGACATCGCCGAGATGAAGGAGGCGGGCATCGTCGCGATCTCCGACGACGGCCGGCCGGTGATGAACGCGGGCCTGCTCCGCCGCGCGTTCGAGTACGCGCGCACGTTCGACCTGCCGCTCGTCCAGCACGCCGAGGATCTCGATCTCGCCGAGGGCGGCGCGATGAACGAGGGCGCGGTGGCGACGCGCATCGGCATCAAGGGCCAGCCCGCGTGCGCCGAGAGCTCGATGGTCGCGCGCGACCTCGAGATCGTCGAGTGGACCGGCGCGCGCTACCACGTCGCGCACGTGTCGACCGCGCGCACGATCGCGCTCGTCCGCGACGCCAAGCGCCGCGGCCTGCCGGTCACCTGCGAGGTCACGCCGCACCACCTCGCGCTCACCGACGAGGCGTGCAGCCACTACGACACGCGGACGAAGGTGATGCCGCCGCTGCGCACCGCCGCCGACCAGCAGGCGCTGCTCGAAGCGCTGGCGGATGGCACGATCGACGCGATCGCGACCGATCACGCGCCGCACTCGCCGGTCGAGAAGGACGTCGAGTTCGAGTGCGCGGCACCCGGCATGCTCGGCCTCGAGACCGCGCTGCCGATCGTGCTCGAGTTCGTGCGCAAGGGGACGCTCGACTACCAGCGCGTCATCGCGGCGCTCACCAGCGGCGCGGCGAAGGTGTTCGGGCTGTCCGGCGGCTCGCTCGCGGCCGGCGTGGCCGCGGACGTCTGCGTGATCGATCCCGACCGGCCGTTCACGCTGTCGGCCGACGGCCTCGCGAGCAAGTCGAAGAACTCGCCGTTCGTCGGCCAGACGCTCGCCGGCCGTGCGGTGCTCACGCTGTGCGGCGGCAGGCCGGTCCACGACCTCGACGGGAGGCTCGCGTGACCGCTCGGTGGCCGGCGGCGCTCGTGCTCGAGAACGGCCGCGTGTTCCGCGGCGAGGGGTTCGGCGCCAAGCACGAGGCGATCGGCGAGGTCGTGTTCAACACGTCGATCACCGGCTACCAGGAGATCGTCAGCGATCCGTCGTACTGCGGGCAGATCGTCGTGATGACGGCGACGCAGATCGGCAACGTCGGCGCGAACCACGAGGACCTCGAGGCGCGCAAGGTCGCGTGTGCGGGGCTCGCGATCCGCGAGCTGTCGCCGGTGCCGGCGAGCTGGCGCGCCGAGGACAGCCTGCCGCACTGGCTCGAGCAGGCCAGCGTGCCCGGCATCGACGGCATCGACACGCGCGCGCTGACCCGCGTGCTGCGCGACGAGGGCGCGATGCGCGGCGCGATCACGCCGCAGGTCGCGGAGATCGAGGCGGTGCTCGCGCGCGTCAAGGCGTCGCCGCGGATGGATGGCCTCGATCTCGTGCCGCGGGTCACGTGCGCCGAGAAGTACGAGTGGACGCAGCCGACGTGGCGCGCGCTCGACGACGGCCGCGCGCAGCCGGTGCCCGAGCCCACGTTCCACGTCGTCGCCTATGACTTCGGGATGAAGGAGAACATCCTGCGCCAGCTGCGCGACATCGGTGCGCGCGTCACCGTCGTGCCGGCGCGGACGACCGCGAAGGACGCGCTCGCGCTCGGCGCCGACGGCTTCTTCCTGTCGAACGGCCCCGGCGATCCGGCGGCGGTCGACTACGCGATCGCCACGGTCAAGGAGCTGTGCGGCAGCGGCAAGCCGGTGTTCGGCATCTGCCTCGGCCACCAGATCCTCGGGCTCGCGCTCGGCGCGAAGACCTACAAGCTGCCGTTCGGCCACCACGGCGGCAACCACCCGGTGCTCGACAAGACGACCGGCAAGGTCGAGATCACGTCGCAGAACCACGGCTTCGCGGTCGATCCGCAGACGCTGCCGTCCGGCGTGCACGTCACGCACGAGAACCTGTTCGATCACTCGAACGAGGGCATCGCCGTCGAGGGCAAGCCGATCTTCAGCGTGCAGTACCACCCGGAAGCGAGCCCGGGCCCGCACGACGCGAGCTACCTGTTCGGTCGGTTCGCCGAGGTGTTGCAGAAGGCGACGCGGCGATGACGAGCTCTCCGGCCGCGCTGCTCGACAGCGTGATCGAGGAGCTGTACGCGCGGCACACCGCCGACGGCGACGCCGCCGGCCTCGCGCGCCGCGAGTACGAGGAGCGCCGCGGCAAGGTCCACCAGGACGACGAGCTGTGGGAGCCGTGGAGCGCGGCGTTCGTCGAGTGGTACGTCGTCGAGCGGGTGGGAGAGGGCGGGCGGTTCCCGCCGGCGATCGCGACCTATCGCGAGCTCGCGGCCGCGGGCGATCCGCGCGCGGACGTCGTCGCGGCGCTGCTGACGTCGCAGCGCAGCCTGTTCGAGGTGCGCGCGATGGGCCGCGGCAAGATCGAGCTGCTCGACCTGCTCGGCGGCGCCGAGTTTCGCGTCGAGGAGCAGCGCGCGCTGCACGGCGTCGAGATCGGCGACGTCGCGGAGCTGCGCCTGGTGGGGGTCGCCGGCGAGGTTCGCTTCGCGCGGACGTTCGTCTACCACCCGAAGGCGGCGCGCGCCGCGATCGTCGAGCGCGCGCGGTCGATGCTCGGCAAGGGTGCCTCGCGCCGCGACGTGATCGACGAGGTCGCGCAGCTGCGCGTGCAGGTCACGCGCTACCGCCACATGGCGCCGGCGCGCGTCTACGAGCTCGGCTCGCGGATCATGGGATGATGAACCGCCAAGGCGCCAAGCGCGCCAAGGTCGGAAGCA
>JBLMXA010000301.1:0-7267 GCA_050257515.1 Acidobacteriota bacterium
ACCGCTACTCGCGCGCGCAGCGGCTCGCCCGCGCGGTACGCCGCCACCGCGGCGCGAGCATCGCCGGCGCGGCGGTGGCGATCGCGCTCGTCGCGGCGGCGGTCGCGGTGACGCGGGCGCAGCGCGGGCACCCGTGGCTTCCGGTGGTGCATCCGCTGGATGCGGTCGAGGAAGACTCGTCGGGCGCGTCGTTCTCGCCCGACGGCCGGCAGCTGGTGTTCGATTCGACGCGCGCGCCCGGCCATCAGCAGGTCTTTGTCGGTCCCCTCGACGGGCCCGCGCGGCAGATCTCGCACGCGGAGCAGTTCGCCGCGTACCCGCGGTTTCACGGCGACGACCACATCCTGTACACCACCCACCGAGGCCTCGTCGAGCAGTCGCTCACGACCGGCACGATCCGGCCGCTGTTCGACGGATTCGCGAATTACGGCGACGATTGCGCGGGACGCGTCGTCGCGTGGCACGAGATCCCGAACGAGCGCTTCGGCGCGACCGAGCTCGCGATGGTCGACGACTCCGGCGTGCGCTCGCTGCTGCGCATCCCGCCGCGCAAGGACGTCTACTGGCTGCGCTGCGACCGCGCCGGCAAGCGCGTCGTGTACAGCCTCGCCGACCGCATGCTGCTCGGGCCGACCGCGGAGATCTGGATGCTCGATCTCGCCACCGGCGCGACGAAGCTCGTCACGACCGGCGAGCGGCGAGGCCCGACGTTCGATCCCGACGGCAAGACGATCGTGTTCTCGGCCGCGCGCGGCGGACCGATCAACCTGTGGGAGATCCCGATCGACGGTGGCGTGGCGCAGCAGCTGACGTTCGGCGCCGGCCCCGACATGGCTCCCGACATCTCGCGCGACGGCTCGCGGCTGGTGTTCTCCGTCGACAACACGTCCGTGCCGATCGTCGAGTACAGCCTCGACCATCCGCCGCGCCGGCTGACGCCGGAGATCGACCGCGTGCGCTGGATCGCGGTCAGCGACGACGGCGAGCTGCTCGTGTCCCAGGTCGAGCGGCACCGGACGGAGCAGATCGTCGTGCGCTCGCTGCGCACCGGCGAAGAGCGCGTGCTCGGCACCGGCATGACGCCGGCGTTCGACCCAGGCGGACACACCGTGGTGTGGACGGCCGACGACCGCCTCGTCACTGCCCCGGCGGCCGGCGGAGCGCCGCGCACGCTCGCCCGGTTGCCCGGTGCCGCGCGCACGGTGGCGATCGGCCCCGATCACGTGGCGCACACGATGGTGTTTCCGGATAGCGGCGCGGGCATCGAGGCGTGGTCCGTCGCGTGGGATGGCACGGCGCGCCGCGAGGCGAGCGCGCCCTACGCGGTGCTGATCCCGGCACCCGCAGGCGGCTGGATCGCGGCGCAGCGCACCGATGGAGTCGAGCTCGTGCCGCCCGGCGACGTGCTCGGCGCTCCGGGACACCGCATGGTCCGCGATTTCGGCGGCTGGGATCGCGACGGCCGCTCGTTCGTCGCCCTCGAGGCCGATGGCGTGGTGCGCTACCAGGTGGCGACCGGCGAGCCCCAGCGGCTGATGGACGTCGAGCAAGGCGCGCAGACCGTGACGGTCGCCCCCGACGGCCGGACCTTCTACGTCGCGCGCGTGATCGGACAGGTCACGCGTCACGTGATCACGAACTTCGGCGACCGCCCGCGGCCGCGCTAGAGACCGGCGTGCGCCGAGATGTGCACGGCCGCGGTCAGCTTGCCGGTCGGCAGCGGATCGCCGGACTTGATGACCACCGTCGCGCCGACGATCACGTTGAACGGCGTCATGTAGTTGCCCATCGTCGTGACGAGGTTCTGCTTGCCATCCGCGGTGAACATCATGTCGGTCGGGCCGACCGTCGTCATCGCCGGCACCGCCGGGATCGTGCCGACCGCGAGCGCCGACGGATCGGTCGGGCTCATCACCGACATCGGCGCGACGTAGATCGTCATCTCCGGCGTCGCGACGTTCAGCGAGTTGTCCGTGACCTCGTAGGTGACGCTGTCGATCGTCACCTTGATCACCGGCTCCTTCGCCGTCTTCGACAGCTCGGGGTTGTCGGCGTTGATGTCGACGCCCTGGTAGATGCTGACGTCGAGGCCGAGATCGCACATCTGCGTGCTCGTGTCGCACGAGCCGCTGCAGTTCGTCGTGCACGCGCCCTGCACCCACTGCGCGCACTCGGTCGGCATCGCCGCGCAGCTCTGCATCAGGTACGCGTTCGCCGCGGTCTGGTTGACGTTCCAGCGCGACGTGTCGACGGTGAACGTCTTGTCCTGCGTCTTCAGCGTGAAGTTCGTGACGTCGCTGCTGATCAACCCGCAGCCACCGAGCCCCACCGCGAAGACCGCCGTGCAAAGCCGAAGATAAGTCATAAATACCCCAGGTACCGACGAGGCACAGACCAGTCTACCCGATGTCCGCCGGGCGGACCTAGAAAGCGCCGACGAGCGTGACCGCAGCTACACCGCGGCGCACCTACAGTGACGCCACGATCTCCTCGGCGATCGTCCACGGATCGCGGCGGCGCTGCGCCACCTCGGCGGCGATCTCGACGAGGCCGCCGCGGGCGGCCATCGCGCGCGCCGCGCGGTCGGCGAGCAGCGCGCGCACGAGCTCGGATAGCTGCGCGGAAGCGCGCGCGATTGCCCGCGCCTCGGCGGCGGCGCCGGTCCACGCGCGCGCGCGGTGGGCCTCGATCGCGGCGGCCAGCTCGGCGATGCCGGAGCCGTCGGCCGTGCCACGTGTCGCGATGGTGCGCACGATCTGTACATCCTTGCGATCGCCGGTACGGAGATCGAGCATGTGCATCAGATCGCGCTCCGTACGGTCGGCGCCCTCGCGATCGGCCTTGTTGACGACCAGCACGTCGGCGACCTCGAGCAGGCCGCTCTTGATCGCCTGGATGTCGTCGCCGAGGCCGGGCACGGTGACGACGACGGTCGTGTGGGCGGCGCGCATGACGTCGACCTCGTCCTGGCCGACGCCGACGGTCTCGACGATCACGCGATCGAAGCCCATCGCGTCGAGCACGTGGACGATGTCGAACGTCGAGCGCGACAGCCCGCCGAGGTGGCCGCGCGTCGCGACCGAGCGGATGAACACGCCCGGATCGAGCGCGTGGCACTGCATGCGGATGCGATCGCCGAGGATCGCGCCGCCCGAGAACGGCGACGTCGGATCGACCGCCACGACGCCGACCTTCTCGCCGGCCGCGCGGTGGTGCGCGATCAGCGCGTCGACGACCGTCGACTTGCCCGCGCCCGGGTTGCCGGTGACGCCGACGACGTACGCCTTGCCGGTGTGCGTGAACAGCGCCTTGAGCGCGGCCATCGCGTCGGGGCGGCGATCGTCGAGATCGCGCATCAGGCGCGCGGCAGCGCGGACGTTGCCGTCGAGGATCGGTGCGATGTCGATCATTTCTTCGGTTTCTTGAACCGCTGCTCGGGGCCCGCCGGGGTGTAGACCTGCACCGCGCGCACCGCGGCGGTGGCGACAAACGCGTGCGGCGTGTTCGGCGGGATCTCGATGACACTCGTCGAGGTCACCGGCACGTCGGTGCCGGCGATCGTCATCGTGCCCGCGCCGGCGAGCACGTACAGCAGCTCGGTCTCCTTCGCGTGGACGTGCTCGGCGACCTTCGCGCCGGCGGGCAGCTGCAGGATCGACGCGGCGAGCGGCGTGCCCTTGACGATCGACGCGTCGACGAAGATCGTCGCGGGGCCGAACGTCTTGGCCGCCGACGCGGGCAGGAGCTTCGGGCCGGCGAGCGCCTTGCGGTCGGTGATCTCGCGGGTCGGCAGCGCGCCGGCGCGCGCGGCGCCCTCGCGGCCTCCCGGCACGACCACGACCGCGGCGTGGACGGGATGGCCCGGCGCCGACACCTCGCGCGCCGCGTCCTTCGGCACGAACATCATGTCGCCGGCGGCGACGTCGCGCTTGCCGACCTTCGCGGCGTCGACGAAGTACCACAGCTCGGCGCGCTCGGCCTTGCGCAGCCCGGTCGTCCCGCCGTCCTCGATCGCGACCTCGAACATCGACGCGCCGGCCTGACCGGTGTTGTACTCGTCGAGCAACACCGCCACCGCGACCTTGCCCTGCCCGTGCGACTCGACGAGCTGGCGATCGATCACCGCCTGGCCCTGCGGCGCGGTGAACTGGAACGGCAGCTCGAACGACTGGTCGTCGAGCGGCGGCGCCCAGTGGTAGCCCTGCAACAGCGCGGTCATGCACGTGGCGAGGCGCTTGCTGTTCGTCGAGTCGTGCGCGATCGCGACCGTCGGCGTGCCGTGCGCCATGTCGACGTGCAGGCGCAGCTCGCCCTCGACGTCGAACCGGTCGGTCGCCGCGGCGGCCCAGCAGGCATGCGCCGGGATGCTGAGATCGTTCATCGCCTTCTGGATCGCGGCGAGGATCTCGTCCTGGCTCGCACCCGCGTCGATCGGGGTCGTACTCGTGCTCGTGCTCGTGCTCGTGCTCGTGCTCGATCCCGACGCCACCGGCAGCGGCGCAGGCTCGTGCTTCGGCGCGCCGCACGCCGCGATCAGGACGAATGCGAGCGACTTCATCCCGCGACCTTGGGCCGCAGATCTTTCTCGACCCAGTCGACGATCTCGTTCGTGCTGGCGCCCGGCGTGAAGATCTTCGCGACGCCGATCTGCTCGAGCTTGGGCAGGTCGTCCTTCGGCACGATGCCGCCGCCGAACACGACGACGTCGCCGGCGCCGCGCGCCTTGAGCGCGTCGATCACCGCCGGGAACAGCGTCATGTGCGCGCCGCTCATGATCGACAGGCCGACCGCGTCGACCGCCTCCTGCACCGCGGCCGCGGCGATCATCTCGGGCGTCTGATGGAGCCCGGTGTAGACGACCTCGTAGCCGGCGTCGGCGAGCGCGCGGGCGACGACCTTCGCCCCGCGATCGTGGCCGTCGAGGCCGGGCTTGGCGACCAGGATACGGAGCTTGCGCGGCTCGGTCATGGCTGTCCTCTTAGCAGATTTCGGGAGATGACGATGCGCTGGATCTCGCTCGTCCCCTCGTAGATGCGGGTCACGCGGACGTCGCGCAGCGCGCGCTCGACCGGGAAGTCGCGGACGTAGCCGTAGCCGCCGTGAACTTGGAGAGCGAGGTCGCAGATCTTCCACGCGTGCTCGCTCGCGAACAGCTTCGCCATCGCGGCCGCCTGGCCGAACGGCTGCTTGGTCTCCTTGAGGTACGCGGCGCGCAGCGCCATCAGGGTCGCGGCGTCGAGCCAGGTCGCGCCGTCGGCGAGCATGTTGCCGACCGCCTGGTGGTGGATGATCGCCTGGCCGAACGTCTTGCGGTCCTTCGCGTAGCGGATCGCCGCCTCGAGCGCCATCCGCGCGATGCCGATCGCCTGCGACGCGATGCCGATGCGGCCGCCGTCGAGCGCGGCGAGCGCGACCTGAAAGCCGCGACCCGTCGCGCCGAGCACGTCGCCGTCGGCGACCTCGACGCCGTCGAACACGAGCTGCGCCGTCGACGAGCCACGCAGGCCGAGCTTGTCCTCGACGCGCGCGACCGACAGCCCCTTCGCGTGACCGTCGACGATGAACGCGGTGATGCCCCGATGACCGGCGCCCGGCTCGGTCACCGCCCACACGATCATCGCGCCGGCCTCGCCGCCGGTCGTGATCCACTGCTTCGTGCCGTCGATCCGCCAGCCACCCGGCGTCTTCGTCGCGGTGGAGCGCATCGCGGCGGCGTCGCTGCCCGACTCCGGCTCGCTGAGCGCGAACGCGCCGGCGACGAGCTCGCCCGACGCCAGCCGCGGGTTCCACCGCGCCTTCTGCTCGGGCGTGCCGTGCACCGCGATCAGCTCGCCGACCATGTTCGTCACGCTGACCGCGACCGCGACCGACGCGTCGCCGCGCGCGAGCTCCTGGAGCACGAGCGAGTACGCGACGACGCCCGCGCCGGCGCCGCCGAGCTCCTCGGGCACGTTGATCGCGAGCAGCCCCATCCCGCCGAGCTCGCGCAGCTCGCGCACCGGGAACTGGCCGGTCACGTCGCGCTCGGCCGCCTTCGGCATCAGCGCGCGCTCCGCGTACTCGCGCGCGGTGCGTTGGACGAGCTGCTGCTCCTCGGTGGGCTCGAACCTCATGGCCGGTAGCGAACGGCGAGCTTCGCGATCATCCCCTTCGGATCGGGCAGCCGCCACGCCATCGCCGCCTTCTCCGCGCACTCCGCCCACTTCTCGCTGATCTCGCTCCTGTCGGACGAGAAGCCGACCGACTGCGCCCGGCCATGCGGGCCGACGTAGACCGTGATCGTGACGTCGCGCGGGTTGCCCTCTTTCTTGCCGCACGCGTCGAGCTTCGCGAGCTGGCCGCCGACGGCCTTGAGGCTCTGATCCTCGTCCCAGCGCAGCGTCGCGCCCTTGGGCGTCAGCTCGAGCGGGATGTCGAAGTCCGCGTCGCCGCCGACCGGCTTGTCGAACGTCGCGGCCCGCGCGACCTCGAGCAGGCACTTCTCGATCGGCCACGCGCCGACGTCGGTCTCCGACGCGAGCACGACCTTCGTGATCGTGCCGTCCTTCTTGATGTCCCAGTGGATCTTGACGTGGCCGCCGAGCCAGCGCCGACGGCCGACCTTCTTCAGGTAGCAGTCCATCAGCTCTTCCTGGTGCGGCGCGAGGCCCGCCTCGATCGCCTCCTTCTCCATGTGGCCGCGCGCGTTGACGATCGTCACGCCCTGCTCGGGCTCGCTGTCGTCGTCGACGATCTGGCGCTTCGCGGGCGCCGGTGGCCGCACCTCTGCCTTCGGCGGCGGCGCCGGCGGCGACTTGCCACCGCACGCGATCGCGAGCACGAGCGCGGGTACTGCAAGTCTCATCAGTTCGCTTCCATCGCGTACGTGTACGACGTCTCGTACTGCTTCGGCAGCGCCGACACCTGGACGTCCATCACGTGCTTCTTCGCGCACTCGATCACCGACTGCGCCTGGATGTCGGTCTTGTCGACCTTGACGCTCCCCGGCTTGCCGGACGGCTCCATCACGATCTCGAACGTGATCTTGCCGTGGGTGCCTCGCGGCACCTCCTTGTTCTCCATCGCGTCGGCGAGGCAGCGCGAGATGATCATCTCCTTGCGCTGCAGCGCGTGCTGGACCTCGTCCATCTTCTCCGGCGGGACCATGTTCGCCGACTCGTCGACATCGCTCGTGTGGTCGCTCGTGTCGTCGCCCGACGAGGTCGGCGTGGTGTCACTCGACTTCGACTTGCCGCCGCAGGCAGCCATCAGGACCACAGCGCAGAGC
>JBLMXA010000302.1:0-5357 GCA_050257515.1 Acidobacteriota bacterium
GGCGGCCCGCGCGCGCGGCCGCAGCGGCGAGCAGGCGCTTGCCGAGCCCGCGCCGCCGGTGATCGCGCGAGACGGCAAGAAGCGGCAGATCTCCGGACGCGGGGAACACGACCGCCGCGCCACGCTCGTCGCCGATCACGACGTACGGCTCGATCGCGCGCGCGAGCGACGCGAGCGAGTTCTGCCAGCCAGGCACGACGTCGGCGTGCGCCGCGATCGCCGCGAGGTCGGGCGCGGCGAGCTCGGGCAGCGCGTCGCGATCGCCGCCGCGGTACGTCCAGCACTCCAGCCGGCGCGTCTCCTCGAACCCAGCGCTCCGGTAGCACGCGATCGCCTTCGTGTTGGTCTCGAGCACCTCGAGCACGTAGCGGCGCGGGCGCACGCTCGCGATCACGGCGTCGAGCAGCGCGCGCGCGACGCCGCCGCGCCGGTGCGACGGCACCACGCCGGTGCCGCTGTTGTACGCGACCTCCCCGTCCCGGCAGGTCAGCACGAAGCCTACGAGCCGGTCGCCGTCGTAGGCGCCGAACGATCCGGCCGCGTCGTAGCCGCGCCGGCGCTGCATGTCCTCGATCTGCCGCGCGGTCAGCGTCATCGGCACCGCGTAGTCGGAGAAAGCCTCGCCGAACGCCGCCGCGAGCTGCTCCCACGACGCGCCGGCGAGCGAGCGAACCGCGATCACGGCCCCACTCTAGCGCACAGGTAGTAGGCTAACGACATGGCCGCTCCCGCCGTCCCCACGCCGGATCTCCGCATCGCCGAGCTGTTCGAGCGCCAGCGCGCGAACCAGGCCGCCGTGAAGCGCACGACCGCCGGGCAGCGGGTCGCCAAGCTCGAGCGCCTGCGCGACGCGATCCTCGCGCGCGAGCGCGACATCCAGGAGGCGCTCGCCGCGGACTTCAAGAAGCCGCCGCTCGAGGCCGACATCACCGAGATCGTGCCGACGCTGATGGAGATCAAGGAGGCGACGCGCCACCTCCACCGCTGGATGCAGCCGCAGAAGGTCAAGACGCCGGCCTCGCTCGTCGGCACGCACAGCGCGGTGCTCTACGAGCCCAAGGGCGTGGTGCTGATCATCGGGCCGTGGAACTACCCGTTCCAGCTCGCGATCGCGCCGCTCGTCGCCGCGATCGCGGCCGGCAACTGCGCGGTCGTCAAGCCGTCGGAGCTCACCGTGCACACCTCGCGGCTGATCGCCGAGCTGCTCGGCTCGCTGTTTGCCGACGACGAGGTCGCGGTGCTCGAGGGCGACGGCGCGATCGCGCAGCAGCTGTTCGCGCTGCCGTTCGATCACTTCTTCTTCACCGGCAGCACGCGCGTCGGCCGCATCGTCGCCGAGGCCGCGGCGCGCCACCTCGCGTCGGCGACGCTCGAGCTCGGCGGCAAGTCGCCGACCGTCGTCGACGACTCGGCCGACATCGCCACCGCCGCGCGGCGCATCGCGTGGGGCAAGTTCGTCAACAGCGGCCAGACCTGCATCGCGCCCGACTACGTGCTCGTCTCCGAGCACCGCGAGCGCGCGCTCGTCGACGCGCTGCGCACGTCGATCGAGGAGCTCTACGGCGCGAGCGAGGCCGACCGCCGCCAGTCGCCCGATCTCGCGCGCGTGATCAACACGCGCAACTACGAGCGGCTGACGAAGCTGCTCGACGAGACCGTGCTGCAAGGCGCGCGCGTCGAGATCGGCGGCGAGGTCGATGCCGGCGAGCGCTACATCTCGCCGACCGTGCTGACCGGCGTCCGGCCCGACGCGCCGGTGATGAGCGAGGAGATCTTCGGCCCGATCCTGCCGGTGCTCACGTACAAGTCGTTCGACGAGGTCGTGCCGTTCATCACCGCGCGCGACAAGCCGCTCGCGCTGTACGTGTTCGGCGACAACCCGCACCGCGTCGATCAGGTGATCGCAGGCACCACGGCCGGCGGCACGTGCGTCAACAACACGCTCGTCCACTTCGCGAACCACAACCTGCCGTTCGGCGGCGTCGGCCCGAGCGGCACCGGCAACTACCACGGCGTCTACGGCTTCAAGGCGTTCTCGCACGAGCGCGCGGTGCTGTGGCAGGGCCGGCTCGACCTGCTGCGGCAGATCCAGCCGCCGTACGGGCCGAAGGTGAAGCGCGTCGTCAGCTGGATGCGCCGGCTGTTCACGTAGTCATGGCAAATCCGTTCTGGGACGAGCGCTACCGCGGCGACGGCTACGTCTACGGCACCGAGCCGAACGACTTCCTGCGCGAGCAGCTCGCGCGGATCCCGAAGGGGAGCGTGCTGTGCCTCGCCGAGGGCGAGGGGCGCAACGCGGTGTTCCTCGCGAGCCACGGCTACGAGGTCACCGGCGTCGACTTCTCCGCCGAGGGCCTTCGCAAGGCCGCGCGGCTCGCGCGCGAGCGCGGCGTGGACGTGACGCTGATCGAGGCCGACCTCGCGAGCTTCGAGCTCGGCGTCGATCGGTGGAGCGGCATCGTGTCGATCTGGGCGCACACGCGGTCGGCGGTGCGGCGCCGGCTCCACGCGCAGGTCGCGCGCGCGCTCGTGCCCGGCGGCGCGTTCGTGCTCGAGCATTACCGGCCCGAGCAGATCCCGCTCGGCACCGGAGGGCCGAAGGATCCCGACATGCTGCCGACGCTCGCGGAGCTGCGCGACGACCTCGCCGGGCTCGAGCTCGTCGTCGCACGCGAGATGGATCGCGACGTCCGCGAGGGCGCCGGGCACGGCGGGCCGAGCGCGACCGTGCAGGTGGTCGCGGTGCGCCGCTAGAGCTTCGGGGTCGAGTTGCCCGGATCGTCGAGGTTGAAGTTCTTGCGGAACATCCAGTCGCGCACGTCCTGCTGGCCGAGCGCCCACACGAGGAACGCCGGAGCGGCGACGCCGAACGCGACGAGCACCGCGAGTGTGCCGCCGCTCGCGTGGGTCTCGCTCGCGGCCGCGGTGACCAGCGTGAGGTTCCACAGGATCTGGATCACGGCGAGCCCGCGCAGGAACGTGCGCACGCCGTCGTTGCCGGCGAGCACGCCGACGATCAGCGCGGCCTGGATGGCCGCCGTGACGATCCCGCCGGTGGCGAGCGCGGCGATCGCGCCGATGATCATCCACACCACCACGAGGACCAGCTTGCCCGGCATCGGCTTGTGCGCCATGCACCGAGCTTACCGGAACGGGTGGCACGTGGCGCAGCGAACTGCCGTGGGCTCGTGATCGACGCGGTCGCGGTGGCACGAGGTGCACGTCGCGCGGGTGTCGGACGGGCGCGCCTCGTGGGCGCGGTGGCACGTCGCGCAGTCGCCGTGCGCCGGCACGCGATGGAGGCCGGCGAGCGTCGCGCGCGCGTGGCACGTCTCGCACGCGGGCGGCCGCGCGGTGCCCGCGGGACCGTGCGCGCGGTGACAGCGCTCGCACGCGACGCGCGTGCCGTGGCCGGTCGCGGCCTCGCGAGCATGACAGGTGGCGCAGTTCTTCGTCGGCTTCGGAGCGTGCGGCTGGTGGCATTGCGTGCAGCTCGCGTGGCCGACGGGCGCCGACGCGGCCTCCTTCGCGTGGCAGGTCTCGCACCCGGGCGGCTCGGGCTGCGGGCCGTGCAGGTCGCCGGTGTGGCAGGTCTGGCAGCGCGCGTGGCCGGTGTTCGCGGTCGTCGCCACCTGTGCGGCGTGACAGCGCGCGCACAGCGCGGCGGTGCGCTGCGGCCGTCCGGCGTGCGGCGCGTGGCAGTCGAGGCACGCCGCGGTCGCGTGCGTCGCCTCGTGGTGGCAGGTCGTGCATGCCGCGGCCAGTGCGATCTTGCGATCGTGCGGCGGATGGCAGCCGATGCACGTACCCGCCGGCGTCGGCTCCGGATGCGAGACGACCTGGTGGTGGCACGTCGTGCACGCCTTCACCGCGCGGCCATCGTGCGGGTCGTGGCAGCTCGTGCACGTGTGCTTGGCGGGCGCGAGCACCGGCTGATCGCGGTGGCAGTCGCGACACGCGCGCGCCGCGATGCCGCGCGGGCCGTGCGGCCGGTGACACGTCCCGCAGCTCGTGTGGCCGGCGGTGATCGCGCGCGCCTCGACGCGGAGCGCGCCGTGCTGGCTCGCATGGCAGCGCTCGCACCGCGCACCGGCCGCGCGCTGGGTCTCGTGCACGGCGTGGCAGTCGCGGCAGCCGTGGAGGCCGGCGTGGTGCGTCTGCTTGTCGGCGTGACACTCGGTGCACGCGCGGTGCAGCGTGGCCGGCCACGCGTGCGGCCGATGGCACTCGCCGCAGGGCCGATCCGCGTGCGCGCCGACGCGGGTGACCGAGAGCGTCTGATCGCGATCGTGGCAGCGCATGCACGCCCACGGCGCGACGCCCGGCGTGCCGAACGGGTGGCAATCGACGCACGCCGGTACGCGCGCGGTGACGTCGTCGCGGTGCAGCCACTGGGTGACGGTGTGGCAGCGCGCGCACGCGTCGAGCGGCGGCAGCGCGAACGTCTGGCCGTGGCAGTCGCTGCACGCGACCTTGCCGAGGTGGATCATGTGGCCGGTCGTGAACCTCACGACGCGCCAGCGCGCCGGCACCTGCGTCGGCGTGGGCTCCCGTCCGCGGTCGCACGCGACGACCATCGCGATGATGACGAGCCACCTCACGTCAGCGCGCTCCGAGCGAGTGACACAGCCGGCACGGCATCGCCGACATCGGCAACCGGCTCGAGAAGCCCGGCGGGTGCGGGTCGCCGCCGACGCCGCCGACCTCGTGGCACTGCACGCACAGCATCTCGCCCGCGCCGCCGTGACAGCCCGCGCACTGCGCCGGATCGCGCCGCGCCTCGCGGCCGTGCAGGTTCTCGCCCGGCGTGATGCCGACCCAGCCCGGCGGGTGCGGGCTGCGACGGTTCGTCCCGGCGACGCCGCGCGACAGATGGCAGCTCGCGCAGCGATCCGGCTGGTGGCACGTCTGGCACGCGCCCGGATCGGCCTTCGCCTCGAGCGCGTGGCGCGACAGGAAGCCCTCGCGGTGCACGCTCGCGACGAACGGGTTCGCGAGCTCGCGCGTCGGGGGCAGCGCCGCGGTGGTCACGCCGTGGCAGCTCGCGCAGAATCGCTCGCCGTGGCAGGTCTCGCACAGATCGGCCGACGACGCGGCGAGCGTGCCGTGCTCGCGCAGCCAGTCACCGTCGTGCGCGAGGTGGCTCGCGGGCAGCTCGCCGCTCGTCTCGAGGTTCTTGTGGCACGCGTCGCACCGGCGCGCGTCGCGCTGCGCGTCGTGAGCGTGGCAGCGGAAGCACGTCGCCATCGGCGGCCGCAGGTGCGTGTCGCCCTCGGAGATCCCGACGTGGCAGCGCACGCAGTCGCCGTTGACGCGCGGCAGGTGCTTGCCGTGATCGAACCGCAGGTGCTCGCGCG
>JBLMXA010000303.1:0-5311 GCA_050257515.1 Acidobacteriota bacterium
GCGATCGCGACGCCGGTGGTGTCGCTGCCGCCGCGGCCGAGCGTCGTGATGTTGCCCTTCTCGTCGACGCCCTGGAACCCGGCGATCACCGCGATCTCGCCGGCGGCGAGCGCGTCCTTGATCGGCTGGCTCTCGATCGAGACGATGCGCGCGCGAGAGAACGCGCTGTCGGTGACGATCTTGCACTGGTGGCCGAGGAAGCTGCGCGCCTGGCCGCCGGCGGCGCGGATCGCGAGCGCGACGAGACCGACCGAGACCTGCTCGCCGGTCGACACGATGACGTCGACCTCGCGGTCGTTGACGTCGTCGTGGATCTGGCGCGTCAGCTCGAGCAGCCGGTTGGTCTCGCCCGACATCGCCGACACGACGACCGCGACCTGGTTGCCGGCGCGCTGCGCCGCGAGGCAGCGCTCGGCGACCTTCTTCATGCGCTCGATCGAGCCGACGGAGGTTCCGCCGTACTTCTGGACGATCAACATGCTCGCTTCGCTCGCATGGTGCGCGCAGTGTCTCTTCCGTTCGCTTCGCTCACGGTGGGCGCAGTCTAGCGTGGTACGACGCGGGGCATGTCCGCCGTCGTCGTGTTTTCGACCTTTCCCGGGCCCGAGAAGGCCGCAGAAGTCGCGCGAGCGCTCGTCAGTGAACAGCTCGCAGCTTGCGTGAACCTCGTACCGGCGGTGCGCTCGATCTACCGCTGGCAGGGCGAGCTCCTCGACGATGCCGAGACGCTCGCGATCGTGAAGACGACCGCCGAGCGGCTCGACGCGCTGACCGCGCGGCTGATCGCGCTGCATCCGTACGAGCTGCCCGAGGTCATCGCGCTGCCGGTCACCGGCGGCAGCGCGCCGTACCTCGCGTGGGTGGCGGGCGAGGTTCGCTAGGCGAGCGCCGCGAGCTTCCAGGCCGCCATGTTCGTGTGCCAGAGGCGAGCCCACGCCGCGTGCTGCGCGGGCGTCGCGCCGACGCGATCGTCGAGCGCCAGATCGCGGAGGTCGTAGCCGAGCGCATGCCGAATCGCGTGCAGACGGCCGACGAAGCCGAGCACAGCCGCCAGGTGCGCCCAGCGCGCGTCGTCGGAGCCTCGCACTACGGGCAGTTGTCGAGCGGGCACTGCGCCGAGGTCTCGCCCGGATCGCAGACGCCGTCGCAGTTGCAGCCGGTCGGGCAGCCCGAGCCCACGCCGCTGCCGAGCCCCGAGCCGAGCCCACCGCCGAGGCAGGCCTGGCAGCTGTTCGCGTCGTACGGCGGCGTGCACGTGCTGAGCGCGAGGCACGCCGCGCACGCGAGCACCGTGTTCTGATCGCTGCAGTTGAGCGTGCCGCTCGTGCCGCTGCCCGAGCCCGAGCCCGAGCCCGAGCCGAGGCCGCAATCCGTCGGGCACGACGCGCTCGTCTCGCCGGTCTCGCAGAAGCCGTTGCCGCACACGGCATTGTTGCCGCTCGGGCTGCCGCAGTCCTGCGGGCACGAGTTGACCTCGCTCGACGCGCACACGCCGTCGCCGCAGCGCGGACCGGTCGCGTCGGCGCCGCCGCCCGTGCCGCTCGAGGCGGAGCACGCACCCAGCGCAAGACTCATCGCCAGGGCGCAGAGCGCCCCCCACATGATCCTCATCATGGGCGGCATCGTACTAACGGTGATTCACCGATCAACAGCAAACTGGCCAAAGCTCGTCGATCAACCGCTCTCCGCGCCGTACACAGATCGTGCAAACCGTCGCGCAACCGCCGAACGGAGGTTCGCGTGCTCCGGTCGGACCAGGCCGGGATCGCCGGCGAGCACGGCCTCGGCGTGACGCCGCGCCTCGAGGAGCAGCTCGGTGTGCTGCTGGAGATTTCCGAAGCGCAGCCGCGGGATGCCCGCCTGCCTGGGGCCGAGCAGCTCGCCGGGCCCGCGCAGCGCGAGGTCTTCCTCGGCGATCCGGAACCCGTCGGTGGTCGCCTTCATCGCGTCGAGCCGGCGGCGGCCGTCCTCGCCGAGCGATCCCGCGACGAGCAGCATGCAGTGGGCGCGGCCGGCGCCGCGGCCGACCCGCCCGCGCAGCTGGTGGAGCTGGGCGAGCCCGAAGCGATCGGCATCGTGGACGACCATCACGGTCGCCTCCGGCACGTCGACGCCGACCTCGATCACGGTGGTCGCGACGAGCACGTCGAGCTCGCCGGCCTTGAACGCGCGCATCACGCGATCGCGCGCGTCGCTGTCGAGCCGGCCATGGACGAGCCCGACGCGCGCCTGCGGCAGCGCGGCCGCGAGCTCCCTCGCGACCGTCGTCGCGTCCTTCCAGTCGGTGTCGGCGTTGTCGTCCTCGACCTTCGGACACACGACGTACGCGCGCTCGCCGGCGGCGACGCGCTCGCCGATCAGCTTGTACGCGGCGGCCTCGCCGCGCTTGCCGGTGGCGACCTGCGTGACCGCGGGCTGGCGGCCGGGCGGCAGCTCGTCGAGCACCGAGACGTCGAGATCGCCGTACGCGGTGAGCGCGAGCGTGCGCGGGATCGGCGTCGCGGTCATCACGAGCAGGTGCGGCGCGCCCTGCCCGTCGCCCTTGTCGCGCAGCTTCGCGCGCTGCGCGACGCCGAACCGGTGCTGCTCGTCGATCACGACGAGCCCGAGCGCCGCGAAGCCGACCGACTCGGCGAGCAGCGCGTGGGTGCCGATCAGGACGTCGAGCTGACCGGCGGCGAGCAGCGCGAGCCGCGACGCGCGCACCGCCTTCGGCGTCGACGCGGTGAGCAGCTCGACCCGCAGGCTCGCGCGCGCGGCCCACGCGCGCCACGTCGCCATGTGCTGCTCGGCGAGCAGCTCGGTCGGCGCCATCACCGCGGTCTGCCGGCCGGCGCGCGCGACGTGGAGCGCCGCCGCGAACGCGACGCACGTCTTGCCCGAGCCGACATCGCCCTGCAGCAGCCGGTTCATCGGTACGTCACGCGCGAGGTCGTCGCCCATCTCGCCGATCGCGCGGCGCTGCGCGTTCGTGAGCGAGAACGGCACCGCGCGCGCGACCGCGACGTCGAGCTCGGGCGAGCGCGGGCACGGCACCGCGGCATCCTGGCGGCGGTCGCGGCGGCGGATCGCGACCGCGACGCCGAGCGCGAACAGCTCGCCGAACGCGAGCCGCCGCTGCCACGCGCTGTCGCCGCGGTTGAGCGCGGCGAGCTCGTCGACCGACAGGTCGGGCGGCGGCGAGTGCAGGTGCGACAGCGTGTCGGCGAGCGTCGGCATGCCCGCGGCCTGTTCGATCGCCTTCGGTACGCCGTCGTCGGCGCTCGCGCCGACCCGCGCGCACGCGGTCTGGCACGCCTGGCGCAGCCGCCCCGGCGGCACGCCCTGGACGTCGGGATGGCGCGCGATGATCTTCGGCGGCTCCTTGCCGGTCACGCCTCGATCGCCGCGCGGCGCGGCGACCTCGGACATCGGTACGGAATTGGCGATCTCGATCGCGAGGATGTCGGGGTTCGCGAATTCGAGCCGGCCGCTTCTCCGGCGCACCGCGCCCGACAGCGTGACGCGCGAGCCCGGCGGCATCCGCTTGTCGATGCCGGCCCACACGTTGAACCAGCGGACCAGCGCGCTCGCCTTTTGCGTCACGTCGACGCCGCCGATCCGCACCTCGGCCCACCGCCGGCCGCGCGCGAACACCATCCGCGCGGACGCGACCTGGGCGACGAACGTCGCGCGCACGCCCTCCTCCAGCTGGGCGACCTCGGCGAGCGGCCGCGCGTCGCGGACGTCGTCGTAGCGCCGCGGCAGGCACCACAGCAGATCCTCGACGGTCTCGAGCCCCTTCTCTGCGAGCGCTTTCGCGAACGCCGGCCCGATCCCTGGCAAGGTCTCCGTCGACGCCGCGAGCGGATCCCCGGTCGTACTCGTACTCGTACTCGTGCTCGTGCTCGTCTGCGCCTTCGGATACCGCGCGATCAACCGGATCCCGCGCGCGACCTCGAGCTCCTGCTCGTCGTGGGCGAGCTGCTCCCACTGCTCGAGCTTCATGCGCCACTGCGCGAGCGCGTCGGTCGGCGCCTTCGCGATCAGCCCGTCGCACGCCGCCCGCAGCGCGATGCCGAGCCCCTGCACCTTGCGGACGCCGGCAAACCCATCGCGCGCCGCCAGCTCGAGCGGCCGGCGCAGCGCCTCGACGCGGTTCGCGAGCTCGCGGTCCACGCGGGAACCCTAGCACCCGAGGCTGTCAGTCACGGCGCGCACGGCGTGACGACGCCGATCCACTCGAATGGATTCCTTCCGTAGTCGACCCGCAGCAGACCGTCTGGCACCGTGATCGGAATACAGCCGCCACCGTCGCCATAGACCAGCCAGTAGCGTCCCGGTGCCACCGCGATCTCGTACATGCCGGAGCCGTCGGTAACCGTCTGCGCGATCGCGACCGCGCAGTCCGGTGCGGCGACGACGAAGCGGAGGCCGGCGATTGCAGTCACGGGTTCGCAGCGTCCGGCGATGTCGTTCGGATCCGACACTGCCAGGCCGTACACGCCCTGCTGGATCGTCAGCGCGCTTTCGACACAAGCCGGTACTGCATCGTGCGGACACGAGATGCGACCACCGCCGCACCCACCGGCGAGCACGCATGCGATCGCGGTCCGCATGAATTCATTCTACAGAGCGCTCGCGCTCGCCGGTGCGCCGCGAGGAAGCCCGCTGGCGAGGCGGCGCGAGAACCGGACCGGAGCGTACTCCCGTACGCGAGGACCGGAAGCGGAGCGCCAACGAAGCCAGCGGGCTCCGCAGCAAGCACGCTCAATCGGCCCGATACGTAAAGCGCAGCTCGTAGTCACAGAGGTGGAACACGTCCCCCTCGTCGATGCGCTTGTTGTCGATGCGCATCCCCTTGTAGTCGATGCCGTTCGTCGACCCGAGATCCTTGATGTAGAAGGTCCCGTTGCGGCGGATCACCGCGGCGTGCTTGCGCGAGATGTTGCCGTCCTTGATCGGGAGGTCGGACGTCTTGCTGCCGCGGCCGATGATGAACTGGTCCTTCGTGACGGGGTAGCGCTGGCCGTTGTAGATGAGGAACAGGGTCGGCCCGGCCGAGCCCATCTGCGGCGGGAACGCGCCACCCGGCGGGCTGGCCGGCTGCGGCGCCGGCGAGTGCTGCTGCATGTGGCCGGCGCCCGGCCCTGGAGACGGACCCCCGCTCGGCGGACCACCCGTGCCGCGCGCGGCGTAGCCGGGGGTCGGCGGGGCCGGCCGGCGGACCGCGTTCGCGCCGCCTCCGCCCATGCTCGGCTGGGGCGGTGGCTGCTGGGTGACCGGCTGGTTGCGGATGCCGGGCGGCTTGCTGTTGCCCGGCGGCGCGTAG
>JBLMXA010000304.1:0-6181 GCA_050257515.1 Acidobacteriota bacterium
GACGGCGGGGCACACTGGCAGAAGGTGCTGTTCAAGGACGCCGACACCGGCGCGATCGACGTGCAGTTCGATCCGTCGAACGCCAGCGTGGTGTACGCGGCGCTGTGGCAGGTCCGGCGGCTGCCGTGGAACCTGTCGTCGGGCGGGCCCGGCTCGGGGCTCTACAAGTCGACCGACGGCGGCACGACCTGGAAGCGGCTGGCCGGCAGCGGGCTGCCCGGTGGGATCTACGGCCGGATCGGCATCGCGGTGTCGCCGGTCGACCCGTCGCGGGTGTACGCCTCGATCGAGGCCGCCGACGGCGGGCTGTACCGCAGCGACGACGCGGGCGCGAGCTGGACGCGGGTCAACTCCGACGAGCGGTTCCGCCAGCGCGCCTGGTACTTCAGCCACATCTTCGCCGACCCGAGCAGCGCCGACACCGTGTACGCGCTCAACACCGGCATGTTCCGCTCGATCGACGGCGGCAAGACGTTCGACCTGTTGCCCGCGCCGCACGGCGATCACCACGGGCTGTGGATCGATCCGACGAACCCGCGCCGCATGATCGAGGGCAACGACGGCGGCGCGACGATCACCGTCGACGGCGGCAAGAGCTGGACGCAGCAGGACAACCAACCGACCGCGCAGTTCTATCACGTGGTCGCCGGCGACGACGGCTTCGCGTACCGGCTGTACGGCACGCAGCAGGACAACTCCGGCGTCGCGATCAAGACGTACGGCGACAGCGGCACGATCGCGCGCACCGACTGGTTCGAGGTCGGCGGCGAGACCGGGACGCTGATCCCCGATCCGCGCGATCCGGACATCATCTACGGCGACAACGAGCACACGATCTTCCGCTACGACCACCGCGCGAACCAGTACCAGGACATCTCGGTCGCGCCCGACGACGTGTCGGGCCGCAGCGCCGGCGAGCTGCCGCACCGCTTCCAGTGGACCGCGCCGCTGCTCGCGCCGCGCGAGGAGCCGGGCGTGCTGTACGCCGGCGGCGAGGCGGTGTGGCGGTCGGCCGACGACGGCGCGACGTGGACGCAGATCTCCGGCGATCTCACGCGCAACGACAAGTCGAAGCAGAAGGCGTCGGGCGGGCCGATCCAGCTCGACATCACGAGCGTCGAGTACTACGACACGGTGTTCGCGCTCGCGGCGTCGCCGCGCGCGAAGGGCACGCTGTGGGCCGGCACCGACGACGGCCTCGTGTGGGTGACGCAGGACACCGGCAAGCGGTGGAAGAAGGTCACGCCGCCCGGCACGCCCGAGTGGGGCACGGTCGACATGATCGACGCGTCGCCTCACGACGCGCGCCGCGCGTACGTCGCGATCGATCGCCATCGCATGGACGACTTCAGGCCGTACGCGTTCCGCACGAAGGACCTCGGCGCGACGTGGACGCCGATCGCGGCCGGGCTGCCCGCCGGCGCGTACGTCCACGCGGTGCGCGAGGATCCGAAGCGCGCCGGCCTGCTCTACGCGGCGACCGAGCTCGGCGTGTTCGTGTCGTTCGACGACGGCGCGCGCTGGCAGCCGCTGCAGACCGGGCTGCCGGTGACGCCGGTGACCGATCTCGTCGTCCACGGCGACGATCTCGCGATCTCGACGAACGGCCGCGGGTTCTGGGTGCTCGACGACGTCGCGCCGCTGCGCGAGCTCGCCGCAGGCGCGCAGGCGATCGAGAAGCAGCGCGCGCACCTGTTTCAGCCGGCGGTCGCGACGCGCGTCTACTACAACCCGTTCCCCGACAAGCGGCGGCCGGTCGGCGACAACCCGCCGGCGGGCGCGGTGCTCGACTACTGGCTCGCCGCCGAGCCGAAGGGCGACGTCGCGCTCGAGATCGTCGACGGCTCGGGCGCGCTCGTGCGCCGGCTGTCGTCGGCGTCGCCGAACCGCGGGCCGGATCAGCCGCCGGAGTGGGTCGATCTCGTGCGCACGCCCGATCAGCTCGACAAGCACGCCGGCGCGCACCGCTTCGCGTGGGACTTCCGGTGGAGCGAGCCGTCGCAGATCCCCGGCGCGTTCTACCAGGGCCTGCCGCCGTGGGGTCCGTTCGCGCTGCCGGGCAAGTACACGGTGCGGCTCGTCGTCGACGGCAAGCCCGTGCAGGCGCAGACGCTCGAGCTCGTCAACGATCCGCGCAGCAAGGCGAGCCGCGCCGAGCTCGAGGCGTCGTTCGCGCTGCAGATCAAGACGCGCCAGCTGATCGACACGCTGCACGTCACGGTCAACCAGCTCCGCTCGACGCGCGCGCAGCTCGCCACCGTGCGCGCGCGGCTCGCCAGATCGGCCGAGCTCGTCGGGGCGATCGATGCGGTCGCTCGCAAGCTCGGGCCGATCGAGGGCGCGCTGGTGCAGGTCAAGCTCGGCAGCTCGGAGGGCATGCTGCGGTTCCCTTCGATGCTGAACGAGCGGCTCGACACGTTCCGCGGCTCGCTCGAGGTCGACCGGCCGCCGACGCACGCGCAGCTCGACCTCTACGGCGAGCTCGCGAAGGCGGTCGACGCGCAGGTCCGCGCGTGGAAGGCGATCGTCGCGGTCGATCTGCCCGCGCTCAACAAGCGGATCACGACGTCGAACCTCGCGCTGATCGATCCCACCGTGCCGCCGCCGGCGCCGGCGGTGCAGGCCGGCGGGCGCGCCGAGCACGAGCGCGATCGCTGACGCCTCACGGGCACACCTCGACGCGCAGGTAGTCGAACTCGGAGGTCGTGTCGCTCTCCGACACGACGGTCGCCCACTCGTCGGTGTTGCCGGCCGCGGCGAACGCGGTGAACGCCTTCGGCGGCTGCGGGAGGGTGTCGACCGTGAACGTCACCACGTGCTGGACCGGCGCGATGTCGAGGTAGTAGTCGTGCATGCCGGTGTCGAGGAACGCGACCTGCGCGATCGCGTACGGGCTCGACGGCCCGGACTTGCCGAACAAGGTCGCGGTCTGGGTGCCGCCGGCCTGCAGCGCGGCGTCGACGTAGAGCGGCGCGAAGCTCGTGCCGTCGTAGTCGACGTTGATCCAGAACACCGCGCCGGCCAGGCCGGGCTGCGGCATCGTCGTGTTGCGCATGCGCACGTGGACCAGCGTGCGCGTGAGGAACGGCTGGCGCGGCTGGGTGTCGAGCGGGCGCGGCATCGTCTCGGTCCACACGCCGCCGGCGAGCGTGCCGCCGAGCGGCTGGCCGTCGCGCATCGCGAAGTCGGGCGTCGTCGTCGGATCGGTCGAGAAGTCGGCGAGCCACACCTTGCCGCCGCACAGCGTGCCTGCGGGCGTCGCGTCGGGCGTGTCGGGCGGTGCGTCGGCGGGCGGCGGCGTCGCCGACCTGCTGCCGTGGTCGAACGAGCAGGCACCGACGAGCACGAGTGCCAGCCGCCGCATGGCTCGATGGTACGCTAGTGACGGGTCGCGGCGTGCGCGAACGGTTGCAGCTGCTCGAGCTGCGCGGCGACGCGAAACAGCAGGTCCTCGCGGCCGTACGCGGCGGCGAGCTGGATGCCGATCGGCAGCCCGGCGGCGTTGCGGTACAGCGGGACCGAGCACGCCGGCTGGCCGGTCGCGTTGAACATCGCGGTGAACGGCGCGTAGTCGGCGGCGTTGAAGATGCCGGCGAGCGGATCGTCGGGCGGCGACTTGAACGTGCCGAGCGGCACCGGCGGCTTGGTCAAGGTCGGCGTCACCAGCAGCTCGTACTGCTGGAAGAACGCCGCGATCCGGCGCGTCGCGCCGTGGATCCACCGCCACGCCTCGGCGTACGCGGGGCCGCTGATCATCCGTCCGAGCTCGCCGAGCGCCCACGTCAGGGGCTCGACCTCGTGCGCCTCGATGCGGCGGCCGATCATCGCGGACGCGTCGTCGAGCTCGGTCGCGACGCCGACCACCCAGATCGAGAGGAACCGCGAGATCCACCCCGGATCGTGCATCGCGGTGACGTCCGCACGCGACACGTGATGGCCGAGCGACGCGAGCAGCGTCGCCGCGTGATCGACGGCGGCGAGGCAGTCCGGGTGCGAGTCGACGAGCTTGCCGTCGAGCCCCGGGTAGCGCGTCGCGACCGCGATCCGCAGCGGCGCCGCCGGCGCGGTGAGCTCGGCGGTGTAGGGGCCGAGCGGGGCGGGCGCGGTGTACGGATCGCCCGGCTGCATGCCGGCGATCACGTCGAGCACCGCGGCGGAATCGCGCACCGAGCGCGCGACGACGTGCTCGCACGTGAGCCCGCCGTTGGAGTCGCCCAGGTGCGGCGCCATCGACACGCGCGCGCGCGACGGCTTGAGCCCGAACAGCCCGCAGCAGCTCGCCGGGATCCGGATCGAGCCGCCGCCGTCGTTCGCGTGCGCGATCGGCACGAGGCCGGCCGCGACCGCCGCGGCGGAGCCGCCGCTCGAGCCGCCGGTCGAGCGCGTCGGATCGTACGGGTTCCGCGACGGCGGCCACGCGGGCGGCTCGGCGGTCGGCACGATGCCGAGCTCGCTCGTGTTCGTCTTGCCGACGATCACGAACCCGGCGCGGCGCAGCGCCGACACCAGGTAGCTGTCGACGCTCGCGGTGTAGCCGGCGCGCTTGAGCGGCAGCATGCCCATCGTCTGCGGCATGCCGGCGACGGTCGCGAGGATGTCCTTGATCGCGATCGGGACGCCGCGGAACGGTCCGTCGGGCGCGGCATCGGCCTCGGCGCGCGCCTCGTCGAAGCGCGGCATGATGAACGCGCCGAGCGCCGCGTCGTGCTTCTCGATCCGCGCGATCGCCTCGTCGACGAGCTCGCGCGGCGTCGCCTTGCCCGAGCGCACGAGCTCGGCCTGCGCCGTCGCGTCGAGGTCGGCGAGCTGGGTCATCGCCGCACCCGCGCAGCCAGCTCGTCGGGACTCACCAGGTGGATGCCGTTGAAGTCCGCGGTGCAGGTGGTCTCGAGCGCGCGCAGCGCGTCGGCGGTGACGACCTCGGGATCGAACGCGAGCTGGGCGTCGCGCCGGTCGGCGAAGAACGCCGACGCGCGGTGCTCCTTGAGGATCGTCTCGAGCTTGTCGAAGTCGTGGTCGTCGCCGCGCTTCGGGACCTCCTCGAACTCGTTGACCTTCGACAGGCCGACCCACGCGCGCTCGCGCGTCAGCTCGATCGACAGCGTGACGGACTCCGCCGGATCGGGCAGCGGATCCTCCCAGTTCGCGTCGCACAGCATGCGCGGCCGCTCGCCATCGACCGCGTACAGCTCGGCGCGCGCCCAGCCGGCGCGCGGCAGCGCGCGGATCGTGTCGACGATCGCCGCGACGGGCGCGCCGGCGAGCACGAACACGGCGGTCTGCTTCATCGGCGCCGCGGCGTGCGCGCGTGCGAGCTCGTCGCCGACGCGGCCGAGCTTCTGCCGTCCGTAGTACACGCCCGCGGACGTGATCACGATGTTCGGCAGCTCGGGATCGCGGTCGAGCCGCGCGACCTCGGGCGGCACGCGGCTCGCCGGCGCGGCGCTGCCGGTCGCGCGCGCCGCCTCGGGCGGCTTCGTGGCCGGTGGCTTGCTGCACGCGACGAGCAGGATCGACACGATCAGACGAGGCGACATCAAACGCGCGCAGTATACGTGTTACACCCTCGGCGTGAAGCCGACGCTCGATGGAAAGCTGGCGCTGGTCACCGGCGGTGGCCGCGGCATCGGCGCGGCGTGCGCACGGGCGCTGGCAGCGGCGGGCGCGCGCGTGATCGTGTGCGGGCGGACGAAGGCCGAGCTCGAGCACGTCGCGAGCGAGATCGGCGGCACCGTGGTGCTCGCGGATCTCACCGATCGCGCCGCGACCGATCGCATGCTCGCGCACGTCGGCGAGCTCGGGCGCGTCGACATCCTCGTCAACAACGCCGGGGTGGCGGAGAGCGCGAGCCTCGACAAGACGACCGACGAGATGTGGGACCGCGTGGTCGAGCTCGACGCGACCGCGCCGTTCCGGATCACCCGCACGCTGGTGCCGCCGATGATCGCGGCGAAGTGGGGCAGGGTCGTCAACATCGCGTCGAACGCCGGCGTGTCGGGCTACGGCTACACGGCGGCGTACTGCGCGGCGAAGCACGCGATGGTCGGCTGGACGCGCGCGCTCGCGATCGATCTCGCGCGCACGGGCGTCACGATCAACGCGCTGTGCCCGGGCTGGGTCCACACCCAGATGTCCGACGAGGCGGTCGCGCGGATCGCCGCGAAGACCGGCCGCACGCCGG
>JBLMXA010000305.1:0-7980 GCA_050257515.1 Acidobacteriota bacterium
TAACGATCTCGGCGAATTCAACAAGGAGGCGTCGGGTATGGCACGCGCGCGCAAGCATCACGTCCAGCAGCAGCTGTTCCGTCACGGCGGCAAGCGCCGCGGTGCGGGCCGCAAACCGAAGGGGCCTCGCGCGAGCGAGCGCCACAAGACGCGCCCGCGCCTCGCGCACTACCACCCCGTGCACGTCACGCTGCGCATCGTCGACGGCGTTCGCAACCTCCGCACGCGAGATCTCTACAAGGCACTCCGTTGGGCGACGCTGTCGGTCGCCGCGAAGCAGCAGCACCGCTTCCGCATCGTCCACATCTCGATCCAGCGTAACCACGTCCACCTGATCGCCGAGGCCTGCGACCGGATGGCGCTCGCGCGCGGTGTGCAGGGCTTCGAGGTGTCCGCCGCCAAGCACATCAACCGCACGCTCCACCGTCGCGGCCAGGTGTTCGCCGACCGTTATCACGCGCGTCACTTGAAATCGCCGAGATCGATCAAGCACGCGGTGTCTTACGTGCTCAACAACTGGCGCCATCACCGAGCCGATCGCGGACGCACCTGGCTCGTCGATCCATTCTCGAGCGGGATCAGCTTCCGCGGCTGGAAGGAGCTCGCCGGCGCGACCGTCATGTGGAAACCACCACCGGCGTACGAGGCGCTCTGGGTGTGGCTGCCGCACACCTGGCTGCTGCAACAGGCTCACGGGAAGCTCGGCGCACGAGACGTCCCCGGCTAGAGCTGCGGTGAGCCAGTGCTTCCGCTGCTGGAACACAGAGCAACGTCCACGTCTCCGCGGCACAGAGGTAAGATCGCGATCATGACGCGCCTCGCCCTCGCGCTCGCGGTGGCTGGCTGCGGCAGGATCGGCTTCGACACCTCCGCGACCTCCGCCACGAGCTGCGCGCTCGAGCTGTCTCCGGCGGCCGCGAGCGTGAACCTCAACAGCCGCGTGAGGTTCGTGGCGACGAACGGCCGCGCGCCGATCGCGTTCGCGGTCGACACCGGCGGCGGCGACATCGACGAAAGCGGCACGTACTTCTCGCCCGGCGAGCCCGGCAGCGCCACGATCGTGGCGACCGACGCCGACTCGTGTACGGCGACGGCCGCCGTCACGACCGCTGGCTCGTCGCTGTTCTACATCGCCGGCGACGCGTCGGGGCCGCAGAACCAGGTGTGGCGCAGCGACGACGGCAAGACCTGGACGCAGGTGGCGACGGCGCCGTTCGCGCCGCGCTTCCGGTGCGGCGCGATCGTGTTCGACGACCAGATGTGGATCGTCGGCGGCACCCCCGACGGGATGACCCAGTTCTCGGACGTGTTCGCCAGCACCGACGGTGTGACCTGGCGCAACGCCGGGACGCTGCCGGTGCCGACCACGGCGATGGGCATCACCGTGCTCGGTCACCAGCTGTGGATCGTCGGCGGCGTCTCGACGGTCGGCAACATCGACGTCGTGAGGTCCAGCCCGGACGGTGCGAGCTGGACCGACGAGGGGCACTTTCCACAGGCCGCGCACGGTCTCCGACTGGTCATCGCCGAGGGCCGCATGCTCTCGCTCGGCGGCCATGCCACCGTCCAGTTCCCCGACACGTACTCGTCCTACGACGGCGCGACGTGGACGATGGAGGCGCCGCTACCGGCCGCGCGCGAGCTCGAGGCTGCGATCGTGCGCGCCGGGACGGTCTGGGTCGGCGGCGGCGTGACGAACACGGCATCACTCGGCGACGTCGCGACGACCGTCGACGCCAATGCGTGGGTCATGGAGCCGGCGTTCCCGACGGTGCGTGGCGAGACCGGCTTCGCGGTGCTCGGCGACCGTGTGTTCGTCGCGGGCGGCAACGACGCCAACGTCTACTCGTCGGCGGACGCGGCGACGTGGCAGCTCGAGGGCACGTTGCCGGCCTCGCGCGCCGGCGGCGGATTCCTCTCGTTCACGCCGCACTGACCCGCGCATCCTCGCCTCGGCGCGACGTAGTACGTTCCCCCGGTGAAGATCCGCGACCGCGAGATCCGCACGATCTACGACCTGCTCGATCTCGTTCGCGAGCGGCCGGGCATGTGGATCAGCGAGCCCTCGCTCTCCTTCCTCGATGTGTTCCTCTTCGGTTTCTCGGCTGGAGTCCTCGCTGCCGGCGCTTCGTTCGAACCCGAGCATCCGCGCTTCCACGACTTCCATGCGTGGATCGCGACGCGCCTGAATCGCAAGATGAACGGCCGCGGCTGGCGCAACCTGCTGCTCGACGAGTGTGGCAGCGAACCAGCCGCGTTGGAGCGATTCTGGATCGAGCTCGACGCGTTCCGCGGCCGGTGAGCTCGCGCGAGCACGCCGCGCGCGGTCTCGATCCGAGAACCCAAAAACAATCTCCGGGCGGTGGGCCTGTGAATGATGCGCGTCCGCAGCCGCACCACCGGGCGGATGCGAGCGGATGCGATCGTCGACCGCGCGCCGATCCTTCGCGAGTACGTGCGCGTCGCATCGAGCGGACGCAAGCACTTCCCCGTGCGCATCGGTGCGCCGCTCGCCGACTTCGCGGCGCTCGCGGATCGATACCCGGTCTACCGCGTCGACGCACGGGGATGACGACCGGTGGGTTCACGCGAAGCTCACGCCGAGCACCGTTTCGATCTCACGCGCAGAAGAGGCATCGATGAAGGATGCGGGATCCGTTCGGGCGTGTGCCGGTGCAGGTGTCACCCGCGCTCGTGCGCGTGGCCAACATCGCCACGCTCGCCGGGCTCGCCGCGCTGTTCGCGGTCGATCGCGTGCGCGGCGACGTGCTCGCGTTCTTCGCGATCGGCGGCGGCATCGGCATCGCGACGTGCATCCCGATCGGCATCGCGAACGTGATCGTCATCGACTCGGCGTACCGCCACGGCGCGGTGCGCGCGGTCGGCGCCGCGATCGGCGGCGCGCTCGCCGACGGCCTCTACGCGAGCGCCGGGATCTTCGGCATCGGCCCGCTGCTGACGCGCTCGATCGTGGTGCCGCAGGTGCTCTACGCGATCAGCGGCTGCGTGCTCGTCGGCTACGGCTTCGTGCTCGCGCGCGCGCAGCCGCCGCTCGCCGCCTCGGCCCCGGCCGCGCGCGGCGATCGCCACCTGTCGCGCGGCATCGCGGTCGGCCTCGCGGCGACGCTGCTCAACCCGTCGGCGATCGTCACGTGGATCGTGATCGTCGGCTCCCACGCCGCGGGCACGACGCCGGTGCAGGGCGCCGCGTGGGTCGCCGGCATCGTCGCCGGCACGTTCGCGTGGTTCCTCGTCGTCGTCGCGCTCGCGCTGCGCGGGCGCCGCGTGCTGCGCGATCGCACCGCGTGGTTGACGCGCGTGCTCGCGCTCATCGTCATCGCCACCGGCGCGCTGTCCCTCGCGCGCGCGGCCCGGTTCGTGTGGTCCCACTGAAGGAGCTGCTCATGGAGAAGGTATCGAACCTCAAGTACGCCGCGCAGATCACGAGGAGCGTCGTCGGCAACGTCGCGAACGTCCTGCGTACGACCACGGTCAAACGCACGGTCGCGACCGCCTACAACGTCGCGCGCACCACGTCGTGGAAGAAGCACCTCGAGTACCCGGTGATGGTCGCGATCGAGACGACGAACCGCTGCAACGCGACGTGCTGGTTCTGTCCGATCACCGAGGGCAGCAAGCGGCCGCCGGCCGAACCCGAGGCGCTCGTCCAGCTCGGCGCGCGCAAGAACCAGGCGGTCGAGCACGACGAGACCGCGACGTTCGAGCTGATGAAGCGCCCGCTCGGCACGATGGACGACGGGCTGTTCGAGAAGATCATCGACGACTGTCGCCAGTTCCCGCTGCGCCGGATCGAGCCGTACCTGCACGGCGAGCCGTTCATGGATCGCAAGATCCTCGACCGCATCCAGTACATCAACGACAAGCTGCCGCGCACCGAGGTGCACATCTTCACGAACGGCAGCCTGCTGACCGAGAAGACCGTCGAGCGGCTCCGCGAGCTGCGGATCGCGAGCCTCTTGATCTCGCTGAACACCGCCGTGCCCGAGAAGTACAACTCGATCATGGGCCTCGACTGGAAGAAGACGTTCGCGAACCTCGAGCGCGTCGCCGAGGCCCATCGCAGCACGAAGCCCGTCGCCGATCGCTTCGTCATGCGGATGACCGCGCCGCAGGAGACGACCGACGCCGAGATCGTGCGGTTCCGCAGGCTCGCGCGCCGGATGGGCGCGCGCGCCGTGATCGTGTCGCTCCACAACTACAAGGGCTCGATCGACTCCGAGCGCCCGGTGCCGCGCTTCCCCTGCTACTTCGTCAACGACCTCGACATCCTCTACGACGGCAACACCGCGCTGTGCTGCATGGATCACGACGGCGACTACTCGTGGGGCGACGTCAAGCAGCGCTCCGTGCTCGAGGTGTTCAACTCGCCGGTCGCGAAGCGCTACCGCCAGCTGATGCGCGAGGACCGCCGCGCCGAGCTGACGCCGTGCAACCAGTGCAACATGTTCTGGTGGAGCCTGCAGCGCACCGGCGTGCGCCGCCTGATGTACGGCGGGCGCATCGCGCGCTACCTCGTCGAGCACCGGCCGCTCAGGTTCTAGCGCTCCCAGCTCAGGCCGAGCTCGACGAACGCGCTGAGCCGCGACGGCAGCAGCACGAAGCCGGGATACGTGTAGCGGAACACGTCGGCGTGGAGGAACAGCAGCATGCGGCTGTCGTTCGGCCCTTCCGGATCGCGCAGCGTCGTCGCGATCTCGCCGTCGACGAGGTGGCCGCGCTCGCGCCCGAGCTCCTTGTCGGACGTGTAGGACGCGTACATCGTCGGATCCTTCGTGTACTTGCTCTCGTAGAAGCTCGCCGCGGTCTGCGCGTAGAAGCGATAGCCGAGCTGCGCGCGCCAGCTCGGCCGCGCCACGCGCAGATCGAGCGACGCGGTGACGCTGTCGATGCCCCAGCTGTCGTGGCCGAGCCTCACCTGCGGGTGCAGCCCGACCCCGGACGCGAGCGAGTGCACCCACTCGATCACCGCGGCATGCGCGACGCGGATCTGCGGCAGCCGCTCGGGCAGCCCGCCTGCGTCGCCGATCGTGTTCGCGAACATGATCTGACCGGTCGCCAGCGTGTTCGTCGTCCAGTCGCCGAACCGCACGGTGCGGTACGGCGAGGCCTGATCGCCGTCGGCGAGCTTGCCGTCGTAGCGCAGCCGGATCGCGTCGCTCGGCGTGAGCACGCGCGCGATGCCCGCCGACCACCCGGTCGCGAACATCTTGCGGTGCAGCGACGGGTCGAGCACGCTCGACACCCAGTTGTCGGTGAGCGTGAAGCCGCCGAGCAGCGTGGTCGTGCGGTCGAGCACGTCGAGCGAGCTGTTGACGCCGAGGCTGACGCTCGCGTAGTCGGTCTCCTTCGCGACCGACGTCGTCGCGCTCGCGGCGTGGCCGCTGCCGTCGTTCCAGCCGCCCGCCAGCGTGCCGAGGTAGCGCGTGTCGCTCATCTGGCCGCCCGACGTGCTGCTGCGGCCCGACGCGGTCGTGATCACGTCGACCGCGCCGAGCGCGGGCGACGAGCGCACGTCGATCGACGCGCTGGTCACCGCGTCGACCGTCGCGCTGCCCGACAGCGACCACGCGTCCCACTTCTTCGCGAGCGTCGCGAGCGCGCGGTAGACGGTCGTGTGATCGGTGTCGGCATAGACGCCGAGGCGACCGGTGCCGGTCGGCGCCTCGCCCGAGTCCGCGTGCTCGCTCGGATCGGTGTCGCTCGGCGGCGGCGGCTGGCCGTCGAACACGTCGCGATAGTCCTCCGGCCGCACGCCGCCGTCGTCGCTGCCGCTGCCGCTGCCGCTGCCGCTGCCGTCGGCGGCGGCGATCCCGTGCAGGACGAGCACCGCGAGCAGCGCCGCGCGCATCAATTGCAGCCGCAGCCCGCGCCCGCGGTGCCGGGTCCGGCACTCGGGAACGTACTGCCCTCGGTGATCTCGAGCACCGAGTCGCGCTGCGACTCGGCGACCGGATCCATCTCGAACTGCATCGCAGGGCTTGCGAGCTTCTCGCGCTGGCTCGCGCGGACGTGTCCGCAATTTGCACAGATCGCGAGCGCGAGCGCCGCGAGTCCCCGACGGCGATGCATGTACATCGCCCGCTGCGACTCGCGCGAGCCTCGATCGGTTGCTCCGTGTCTCAATGTTAAGGAACCCCAGCGCTGGCGCGGTTTTCGCTACCACTCGGAGCCGATGCCACGCAGCTTGTTCGCGATCCTCGCGTTCGCCGGCGCATGCGGCACCTCGCCCGACACTCGACCCGAGACCGCCGACTACATCATCGACGCGATCCTGGTCCCGTACTGCGGGCGCGGGGGCTGCCATTCGTCGGCCACCCAGGCCGGCAACCTCGTGTTCGACACGATCCCCAGCTCGCTCGCCGCGCTGTCGGGCAGCTCGCGTCGCGGGCGGTTGATCGTCAAGGGAGACGCGCAGACGTCGCGGCTCTACACCGTGCTCGTCGACACCAGCCGGCCGATGCCGCCCGATCAACCGCTCGCGGATGCGGACGTCGCGCTGATCCAGCGCTGGATCGACGACGGCGCCGCGGGGCTGCCGTGAAGGCGCTGCTCGCATTCGTCGCGCTCGCGCTCGCCGCGCACGCCGCCGGCGCGTACCCGCAGTTCCAGCTCAGCAAGGACCAGACGTGCGCGAGCTGCCACATCTCGCCGGCCGGCGGCCTGCTGCTCAACGACAACGGCCTCACCACCGCCGACACGATCTCGACGTTCCACCAGCCGCCCGAGGCCGCGCACGGCGCGCTCGTCGGGCCGAGCTGGCTCGAGCTGTCCGCCGACCTGCGCGGCGGCGCCGGCCTGGTCTACGATCTCGGCGCGAAGCCCGCGGGCTTTCCGATGCAGGCCGACGGCGACGTCGGCGTGCACGGCCACGGCTTCACGTTCGTCGGCCTGTTCGGGCTGCAGCAGGGCCACAACCTCCAGACCGTGCTCGTCAGCCGCGAGCACTGGGTGATGTGGCAGCCCGAGGAGGGCGCGACCGACGGCCTCTACGTGCGCGTCGGCCGGTTCATGCCGGTCTACGGGCTCCGGTACGCCGAGCACACCGCGTACACGCGCCGGTACGGCGGCACGCCGCTCTACGGCGAGACGTACGGCGCCGCGGTCGAGTACATCAAGCCCGGCTACGAGCTGCACGCCACCGGGTTCGTCCACGATCCGGTGCAGTTCTCCGCCGAGCGTGGCAACGGCGCCGCCGGCTACGGCGAGGTGCGCGTCACGAGCACCGCGTCGATCGGCGCCGAGGCGCGCTACGCGAAGAGCGACGAGGACAGCCGACTCGCCGGCGGCGTCACCGGCAAGCTGTGGCTCGATCCGGTGCTGCTCGAGGCCGAGGCGCAGCTCGTCAAGCAGACGTTCGCGGCCGGCGGCTCGCGCGATCAGCTCGTCAGCTACCTGCTCGGCTCGTGGTTCTTCCACGACGGCTGGCTGCTCGACGTCGGCGTCGGCCAGTTCGACGAGGACGTGCACGTCAAGAACGTCGACCTCGAGTGCATCGACGCGAACGTGCACTGGTTCGCGAGCTCGCACTGGGAGCTGCTCGAGACCAACCGCGTGCAGACGATCGCGTTCGGCTCGGGAGGCTCGACGTCAGGCTACGCGCTGCTCCAGTTTCACTACAGACTATAGGCGGCCGTGATCACCCGCGCAGGAACGCCAGGTACAGCTCGGCCGGGTGCGCGAGCACCATCGCGCGCTTGCAGTCGGGGCACGGCAGCAGCGGGGGCTGACCGAGCGCGAGCGTCGAGCCGTGCTTGACGACGTCGACCAGCATCTCGTGGTCTTCCTCGCAGTCGGCGCACTCGTACGGCGCGAAGAACGACGTCACGATCGACACGCCGCGGGTCGCGGGGACGATGTTGAGCTGGTGGACGATCGGCTCGCTGACGCGGCGCAGCTCGACGCGCACGCCGACCGCCGCGGCCGCCGCTTGCATCTTGATCCACTCGCGCACGCCGCTCG
>JBLMXA010000306.1:0-5452 GCA_050257515.1 Acidobacteriota bacterium
CGACGTCATCGGCGATCGGCGGGTCGACCGCGGCCTCGCGCGCGCGCCGCCGCGTCGCGCCGCGCCGGTTCATGCGCCAGCGGTTGACGATCACGGTGGCGAGCCACGGCCTCACGGGGCGATCGAGCTCGGGCGGGTGCTCGAGCAGCGCGACCGCGGCGTCCTGTAGCAGATCGTCGGCATCGGCCTCGCCGTGGACGAGCGAGCGCGCCAGCGCGCGCAGCCCGCTCAGCTCGGAGATCGGATCGACGTCGCGGATCATGCCTGGATCTTCGTGCGCGTCACCAGGACGGTGACGATCTTGTCCTTGCGGCGCAAGCCGATCGCGACCTTCGTGCCCTCGGCGCCGCGGATCCGCGAGATCGCGCCCTCCATCCCGAGATCGACCGCCGACTGGCCGTCGACGCTGACGATGCGATCGCCGGCGACGATGCCCGCCGCCTGCGCGCCGCCGCCGGGGATCACGTCTTGCACGAGCAGGTCGGGCCCGTCGCTCGTCATCTTCACCCCGATCCCGACCAGGTCGATCTTCGGCGCGGCGCCCGGCGCGATCGGCGTCAGCGCGATCGTCAGCGGCCCGAGCTGGCCGCCGTCGACCGCGGTCATCCCCGACTCGATCTTCTGATCGTAGTCGCCGGCGCCGATCGTGATCGACACCGGTCCCGGCGGGATGCCGCTGAGCTCGAACGTGCCGTCGGCGCGCGTCACGGTGCCCGCGTTCGCCGGCTGCGCGCTCGCGCCGCCGCCCGGCGCCTCGCGCATGACGCGCGCGTGCGCGAGCGGGTGGCCGTCGGCCGCCGACACGACGGTGCCGACGAGCGTCGCGCCCGCAGTCACCGTCAGCGACACGTCCCTCGCGGGCGCGGTGACCTGGGTCGGCGCGCTCGGCGCCCAGCCGCTCGCGCTCGCGATCAGCTCGTACGCATCGGCCGCGACGCGCACGTCGAAGCGGCCACCGGCGTCGACGACCGACCTCGCGACCACGAGCTCGCGCGCGACGCCCTCGCGCCGGTAGACGAGCAGCGTGAACGCCGGCACGGGCGCGCCGCCGGAGGTCACGACCTTGCCGGCGAGCTGCACGCCCGCCGACAGCTCGAGCGTCACGTCGTGCGTGCCGCCGGAGACCCCGCTGCGGATCGCCGGGGCGTGGTCCTCGGCCTCCGCCATCAGCTTGTAGGCGCCACGATCGAGGCCGCGCAGCTCGAACGTGCCGTCGGCCGAGCTCACCGCGAACGACGTGGAGCGCGTGCGCTCGCGGCCACCGCGTTCGTTCGGCGGCGACACGGGCTCGGCGCGCACGAGCACGTCGGGCAGCGGCGTGCCGGCGTGATCGACGGCGTTGCGATCGTGCTCGACGACGCGGCCGGTGATCGTCGCGTCGCGCGCCGGCACCCTCGCGATCGCGATCTTCATCTGCTTCGTGATCGCGACGTCGCCGTCGAGCACCGCCCAGCCGCGACGATCGCCCGCGGTCGCCTCGAGCACCGCCTCGTCGGCGGCGTGGAACGTGAAGCGGCCGTCCGCGTCGCTCGTCCACGCGGCCTCGAGCCGATCGATCGCCTGCTCGCCGGCCGGCGTGCCGAGCAGCGAGATCTTCGCGCCGGCGACCGGCTTGCCCGCCTCGTCGACGACGAGGCCGTGATAGTCGAGCGCGGGGAACAGGAACACGGTGAGCCCCTTCACCGCGTGCTCGCGCGTCAGCTCGAAGTGCACCGACGAGTGCAGGTACTCGGGCGCGTACGGCAAGAACCCGGGCGCGCCGACCGACGTCAGCGAATACGCGCCCGGGCTCGCCGCGGTCAGCTCGAACGCGCCATCGCCGTCGGTTTTCACCGACGTCGCGCCGCCGTCGCTCGTGAACGTCAGCTCGGCGCCCGCGACGCCGTCGCCGGTCGACCAGTTGATCACGCGCCCCCCGGCGGAGCCGCCGGGCAGCGCGACCACCTCGACGCTCGCGCGCTTCTGCCCCGACGTCGGCTCGCCGTGCGCGGCGGGTGCCGCGGCCACGGCCGGCGTGATCGCGACGTGCGGCAGCGCGAGCGGTGCCGACGCGACCGGCTGCCGCGGCGCGTGCGCGGCGCGCGGCCACAACCACCAGGTTCCACCGGCGACGAGCACCAGCAGCAGCCACAGGCCGATCAGCGAGGACGACGCCTTGGTCTTCACGAGCAAGCCTCCGGGCACGAGCGCGCGCTGCCAGCGCTTGCGCGGCGCCTGCTCGTCGAGCGCGCTGCGCAGCTGTTCGAGCGCGCGCGACAGCCGCGTGCGCACGGTCACCGCGGGGATGCCGGCCTCGCGCGCGATCTCGGCCGCCGACTTGCCGTCGAAGTAGCGCGCGATCACGGTCGCCCGGTACGGCTCGGCGAGCGAGGCGACCGCGTTGCCGAGCCGGCGCAGCGTCTCGGCGCGCTCGGCGCCGTTCACCTCGACCGCCTCGGGTGCGTCGAGCGCGAGCTCGCGCGCCTGGCGGCGCGCCGCGCCGCGCCGGTTCATCCGCCAGCGGTTCAGGATCACCGTCGCGAGCCACGGGCGCACCGGCCGATCGAGCTCGGGCGGATGCTCGAGCGCCGCGACCGCCGCGTCCTGCAGCAGGTCGTCCGCGTCGGCATCGCCGTGGACGAGCGAGCGCGCGAGCGCGCGCAGGCCGCCGAGCTCGGAGATCGGATCGATCCGCACCTCCCGAGCATGCCGCGGCGGCGCGAACCGTTTCAGGGAATGTTCACCAGTTCATGCCGATCGTCGCGCCGGCGCGCCAGTTGCTGGGCAGCTGCTTGCCGGTGTTCGGATCCGTACCGGCCGTATCGGGCACGAAGAACGCGTGGATCGGGGTCTGGATCGAGCCGACCTTCGGCGTCCAGCCCGCCGCCATGATCATGTGCGACGGCGCCTTGCTGTCGGGCAGCAGGTTGACGCCAACGCCGAGCTCGAAGCTGCGCTGGATCTCGAAGCCGAGCAGGCCGTTCGCGGTCGGGATGAACTTGCTCTGATCGAGGCCGGCGACCGACACGTTGCCGACCATCAGCACGTTCAGCCACGAGTGGCCGACGATCCGGTAGAAGCCCTCGTAGCCGATGACGAACATGTTCGGGCTCTTGAGGCCGAACTCGTCCTTGAGGCTCGTCATCTTGTGCGTGCCGTCGGCGTTCATCTCGCCCGTGTCGCGGTTCTGCGCGTCGAAGTTCGCGAGGTACATGTAGCCGAGGCGGAACCCGCTGGTGAACCGCTGGCCCGCGGGGCGGTGCCAGCCGGTGTCGTCGTCGGTGTCGGTCGGCGTCGACGGCGCCGGCGACGACTGCACGGTGACCGGCGACGCGACCGGCGCGGGCGCGTAGGCGGGTGCGGGCGCGGCCGCCGGCGTCGGCGCGAGCCGGCACGGCGAGGTGCACGGATCCGATGGCGCGGGCGCCTGCGACGGATCGGCGACCTGAGCGAACGCGGGGGTGGAAGCGAGCGCGGCGAACAGCGTGGTTGCGAGCAGGGTCTTCATGACGGTCTCTCCTTTCGTGCGGGGAGGCCAATCGCCCCGCTCGTGACCGTGACGAAGAGCAATGGACGGACCACCAGACCCGCGACCAGGGATTGCCAACATCCCGCGTTTCTCACGCGGTTCGTCCGTCGATGTTCACGTCAGCAATCGGGCAGCGTGCGGCAGATTCGTCAGCGGTTTCACCAGCTCGTGAACTTCGCGTGATCGAGGAGCACCGCGCCGGCGGACCAACGCCGAGCGAGACCGAGCAGCGCGCGGCGGATCGCGGCGCACGCCCGGAGCGCCGCGACGTCGCGTGCTGAGGCACGCGGCGAGCGAGCACCGGACGTACGTCGCGAGGCGCCCGCGCTGCGACGGTCGCAGCCGGCGGTGATCCGCCGGCGCGGTGCTAAGGTCCGGGCAACCATGCCGTCCGCGCTCCGCCCGCACCCCCGCCAGGCTCCGCCGAAGGGTCCCGTCGTGCTCGTCGTGATGGACGGCGTCGGCCGCGGCGCCGGCGACGAGGCCGACGCGGTCGCGATCGCGTCGACGCCGACGCTCGACCGGCTGTGGGTCCCCGGTGCGCGCTGCGAGCTGCGCGCCCACGGCAAGGCGGTCGGCCTGCCGAGCGACGACGACATGGGCAACAGCGAGGTCGGCCACAACGCGCTCGGCGCCGGCAAGATCTACGCGCAGGGCGCGCTGCTCGTCGGCCGCGCGATCGCGAGCGGCGCGCTGTTCGAGGGCCGCGTGTGGCGCGACGTCGTCGCGCGCGGCGCCAAGGGCGGCGCGATCCACTTCCTGGGCCTGCTCTCCGACGGCAACGTCCACTCGCACCTCGATCACCTCGAGGCGCTGATGGCCGCCGCCGCGAAGGCCGGCTGCAAGAAGCTGTACGTCCACGCACTGCTCGACGGCCGCGACGTGCCGCCGACGTCGGCGCTGGAATACGTCGAGCGCACGGAGCGGTTCCTGGCCTCGTTGCGGACCTCGGGCGTCGACGCCCGGATCGTCAGCGGCGGCGGACGCATGCAGATCACGATGGATCGTTACGAGGCGGACTGGGAGATGGTCGAGCGCGGCTGGCACACGCACGTGCTGGCCGATGCGCGGCCGTTCGCGTCGGCGAAGCAGGCGATCGAGACGCTGCGCGGCGACAACCCCGGCGTGATCGACCAGGACCTGCCGGCGTTCGTCGTCGAGCCGCGCGCGCCGATGCGGGACGGCGACGCGTGCGTGATGTTCAACTTCCGCGGTGACCGCGCGATCGAGATCTCGCGCGCGTTCGACGACGACGGCTTCGACAAGTTCGACCGCGTGCGCCGGCCCGACGTGCTGTACGCCGGCATGATGGAGTACGACGGCGACCTCCACATCCCGGCGCACTACCTCGTGTCGCCGCCGGCGATCGCGCACCCGATGGGCGAGATCCTCGCGGACGCGCACGTCCCGCAGCTCGCGATCTCGGAGACCCAGAAGTACGGCCACGTCACCTACTTCTGGAACGGCAACCGCAGCGGCAAGTTCGACGACGAGCTCGAGACCTACGTCGAGATCCCGTCGGATCGCGTCGCGTTCGACCTGCGGCCGTGGATGAAGGCCGCCGAGATCACCGATCGGCTGATCGCCGAGCTCGACAGCGGGCGTCACCGCTTCGCCCGGGTCAACTACGCCAACGGCGACATGGTCGGCCACACCGGGTCGTTCGACGCCACCGTCCTGGCGGTCGAGACGGTCGACCTCCAGCTCGCCCGGCTGGCCCGGACGGTGGAAGAACTCCAGGGAATCCTGGTGGTTACCGCGGACCATGGGAACGCCGACGAGATGTACCAGCGGGCCAAGGACGGCCGTGTCGAACGGCACCGCGAGACGGGCTTGCCCGTGATACGAACGTCGCACAGCCTCAACCCCGTGCCGTTGATGATCTACGATCCAGGTTCGACCGCGTACGAGCTCGACCCGGACCATCTGCAGGGGGCCGGAATC